>CAVKVE010000035.1:0-4043 GCA_963659655.1 Bacteroidaceae bacterium
GAATGTGAAACTATAAAATTATTTTGAGATATGAAAAAGACTATCTATTTGGGATGTTTATTGGGACTCGTGGCGGGGATGACAAGCTGCGAAAATGGATTGGACAAGCAAAATAATACCGTATTCGAGGAACGATTGGGCGCTTATGCACTCTATCTGACCCATAATTACACCGAAGGGGACAGCGTGACCTTTGTAGATGAGAAAAGCGATACAGTTCGTTTTTGCGTACAAAAGGTGTTAGATCTGGGAACTGTCACTGCCTTAGAAAAAGGGAAGAATAATAAACGCTACGAGGAAGTGGTATCGGCCATCATCCTGCAACGAGATAGTATTGCAATAGAAGTAGCCCTCGGAACGGCATTCGCCGAGAACGGAAAGACTATAGAAAACTACGCCGGATTGGTATACGGAAAAGAGGGAGTGGTTGCAATAAGCAAAAATGAGATATCGACTTTAGGATCGTGGGTGGCGTTTGATTTTAACGCATTGACCAACACGGCGAGATTTATATGCCCATCGACCCAAACGGACAAGAACATAAAAGCATGGTCTTTCTCGGTAGAAAAAGAGAAAGGTATCAGCGCTATCTCCTACACACTACCTGCCGCAGATGCATCGGGAACAGACACGCACACGCTGACGGTCGTACCATAAAACGATTCGATTAGCGATAGGAACACCATTTCATAGAACGATTCGATTAGCGAGTGGCTCACGCTGACTATCTACCATAAAACGAGATGGGTGATAGGAACACGCTGATGGTCGTGCCATAAAACGATTCGATTAGCAAGAGGCACACGCTGATAGGCGTATTGACAGACGAGGTGCACGCACTGACTGTCGTATCGATAAGAATACAAAAAAGGCTGCCGGACGGAATGGTCTGACAGCCTTTTTGATTGGTATCGTGGAATGTTTGCTTATACGAGTATCAACAAACGACTCCGATACATGTCACAAATTCAAGTTTCCTATATTTTACAAGTTTCCTATATTATAGGTGTATAGGTCAAAATTATCGGCGAGTGGAACCGCTACCTCCGCTGCTGCCACCGCTGCGGGAAGAACCGCCACCGCTATAGCCGCCACTGCTGCGAGTGCTGCCGCCGCTATAACCGCCCCCACTATAGCTGCTCGAACTGCGGGAAGGAGAAGAATAAGAACTGCTACTGCTGCGAGTGGAATTCGTATTCGTACTACGAGTGGTGCCGGCATTGTAGCTGCTGCGCGTCGTCCCCGTATTGTAGCTGCGGTTCGTATTATTCACGGTGCGCGTATTCGTTACGCTGCTGCGAGTGGTGGTTGCCGTATTGCTACTACGAGTGGAAGTAGCTGTATTGGCAGTACGAGTGGTAGTTGCCGTAGTCGAACGGGTAGTCGTGGCCGCCTGACGGGCTGTAGCCGCATCACGAGTACTGGTATTCACCGAAGTCTGATAGCGTGTGGATGCCACACGAGAGGTAGAACTCGGCAACGAACTGCGGGTAGATGTCGTCGTAGAGGTACGAGTGCTCGTGCCGGTCGTTGCACCGGTGGCTGCGCTGCGGGTGGATGTACCCGTCGTGCCGGAAACCGACTGACGCGTGGAAGTACCCGAAGTCGAAGCTATATTCGTGCGGGTAGAGGTACCCGAAGTGGCAGCGGTGCGAGTGGAAGTGGATGCGGCACGAGCGGCTGCGGTATTCTGACTCCCATACGTGCGGGACGAAACGCCCGATGCTGCGGTGCGAGTGCTGCCCGCTGTACCACTGACATTGGAACGAGTGGAACCCGAAGCGGTGACACCCTGACGAGCCGTAACACCCGAAGTGCGTGTGGAACGCATATCGCGGACATTGGTCACGCCACTGTTACGGCTATTGAACGAACGCTCCGGATGGGCTGCCGCATAATCGCGACGGCTGACATGCGACCGCATATCACGATACGCCGGACGAGGCTCGTGCGCATAGCGGAAACTGCAATGATGATGGTGGTGATGGAACGCATAGCAGTGGTTCCAATAGTAGTCGTACGCCCAAACAGGATGCGCATACCACCAACCCGGATAGTAGCCCCAATACCAAGGCGACTCCCATGCATACCACGAAGGACCCCAGAACCAATCGTAGATAACCGGACGATAGACATAGACCGGCTCAATAATATAGTTGGTGCCGTAGATATACTCATCGCCGACCACCTGAACCGTCACATTTTGTGCCTCGTCTTTCTCGACATAGATGGACGCCACATCCTGGTAGATGTCCTTTGCCAAGATAGCCTGCAGGACTACCAGGCGCTTGTTGCCCTCGCCCGTCTCGACGACACGGATATAATCGATTTCGCCATCGCCATTGAGGTCGAGGTTGCAGAAAGCGGAATCGGGCGTGTTGAGCATCTGCTCGAACTGCTCCAAATTCTTAGCCTCAGCAAACAGCTTAGCCACTACCTTCAAATCCAAGCCATCAGCAATTTCGGAACTGTTAGCGGAAACGGTAATCGTCTCATCCGCACGCATCGTCATGCCCCCCAGGAGCAGCAATGCGAATAATAAAGATAGCATGCGTTTCATATTAGTAAGGTATTTAGGGGACTTTTATAAATTCCCCGTTTCGTAATAAGTTAACACTTCAGGACTATAAATACTACAAAGCAATTTATAAAAGTCCCCTTTAGTGAGTTATACGACAGCCATTTGACACTTTGTCGGGCTGTCTATTGATACAATTTCAATTTTCGTGCCAAAACACCAAAATTAAACCAAATGCAAGTTGTGGTGCATCTTTTCTTTCTTGGTGCGCATATAGCGTTCGTTGTACTTGTTGGGCGCAATCTCAATCGGAATATTCTCCACAATCTCAATGCCATAGCTCTCCAAACCGACCCGCTTGACCGGATTGTTGGTCAGCAGACGCAGGCGCTTTGCCCCCATCTCGCGAAGGATTTGCGCCCCCACGCCGTAGTCGCGCTCATCGGGGCGGAAACCGAGATGCACATTTGCCTCGACCGTATCGTCGCCCTGCTCCTGCAACTTATAAGCACGAATCTTATTCATCAAGCCGATACCACGACCCTCCTGATTCATATAGACCACGATGCCACGACCCTCTTTTTCAATCATTTGCATCGCCCGATGCAGCTGCTCGCCACACTCGCAGCGCAACGAACCAAAGACATCGCCCGTCAAGCAACTGGAATGGACACGGCACAGAACCGCCTCGTCCTCCTGCCACTCGCCCTTGACCAGCGCCACATGCTCCAAACCATTGGTCAAATCACGGAACGGCGTGAGTTGAAAATCGCCATACGCCGTGGGAAGGAACACCGTCTCGCCCCGCTCGACAATAGTCGGAAGCGTGGTAAGCTCGGACTGCTTGACGATCTCATCGGGCGCAGCAATCGATTCGTGCTGCAAGCGATAGGCAATCAAATCTTTAATGGAAATGATATTCAGTCCATTCTCTCGCGCCACCTCCTGCAACTGCGGCATACGCGCCATCGTACCATCCGGATTCATAATCTCGATAAGCGCTGCCGCAGGACGAAGACCTGCCAAACGCGCTAAATCGATAGCTGCCTCGGTGTGTCCTGCACGCTGCAGCACCCCACCCGAACGGGCATAAAGCGGATTGATATGACCGGGACGCCCAAATGTTTCGGGGCGGGAAGTGGGATCCGCCAACGCCAAAATGGTAGCCGCACGATCCGCTGCCGACACACCTGTGGTGCAACCCTCCAACTTATCGACCGTGATGGTGAACGGCGTACCCAACATGGAGGTGTTGTTCGCCACCTGATGCATCAAATCGAGCTCGGCACAACGCTGCTCCGTAATCGGGGCGCATAAAACGCCACGCCCATAGTGCAGCATGAAATTGACCTTTTCGGGCGTAATCTTCTCGGCAGCAATAATGAAATCGCCCTCGTTCTCACGGTCCTCGTCATCGACCACGATGACAAACTGACCCTGTTGAAAAGCGTGAATGGCTTCTTCTATCGTATTCATATTCTTTGCGTGTTTGTGATTTTATGTTCGTGACTGCGTGTTTATGACT
>CAVKVE010000035.1:4160-17155 GCA_963659655.1 Bacteroidaceae bacterium
GTGATTTTATGTTTTGGGAGGTTCTTCTGCAGAAATTGGTAGGCTTGGCGGAAATGCTTTTTCTGCCGCTCCCACACTTTCAGCCACGCCTCCGGATTGAGCAACGCCGCATCGGTTGCCGCCTTATAAGTCAAGAAAATACCTATCGGCAGCAACACAAACGAACTGAGCCACATACCTGCCCAGCAAGGCCACAACGCCTCGCGCGCCATCTTGTAGCCCGTATTGTCAATAATATAATAAATGATAAACATCACAACGGAGATAACCACCGGTGCCCCCAGCCCTCCCTTGCGAATGATAGCACCCAACGGGGCACCAATAAAGAAAAATATCAAGCAGGCAAAAGCCAGTGTAAACTTGCGGTACAACTCAATCTCGTGCTTGCGAATATAGCGCTGCGAGTCATCCAACAGGAGGGCATTGTACTCAATCTGGTCACGCTGCGTGGTGGCCTTATCCACCGCCGTCTCCACCGCCAACCGCTGCTGCCCGTCAGACAGATGCGCAAAAAGCGAATCAATATCGTACGACTTGCGCTCGTTCGCCTCAACAGGTATCAGCACCCTACCCGACTTGCGCTCTCGCCCGAAATAACGGTTTTCCACCAAGTTTCGGCTCTGGTCACGGCTCTTCTCCTCCGCCAAAACCTGCACTGAATCAATCGATTGTATCAGCTGCACCACATTTTTTGACACATGTTGGTCTTGCAACACCGACTCGTCGTAACGGTTGAATTCCGTATCAAAATCGATGAGCAGCTGCTTCTCGGCAAATGTCTCACGGCGATAGGGCACATTTTTCTGCGTGGCGGTGATTCGCTGTTGCTGCTGATTGAGGTTCTCGAACGACTCGCCGTTGTAGAGGCGCAAGATAAGATACTTGTTGTCTGCCGAAAAAGATAGTCGCCCCGAGTCCGCCACCATCACCGTAGCGTTCTGAAAACCATTGGAATAGTCGTAAATCATCAAGTCGCAGAGCAACCCTGTGCGCTTGTCCTTGTGGCGGACATAGATGTTATACCCATCCACGCCGTCATAGAACTCGCCCTCCGGAATATCCAACTCCGGCGACTTCTGGCGCAGCGAGAAAATCAACGCCCACAGCTTCATCTGCGATTTAGGCAGTACATTATTTGAAAAGAAAAACGCTCCGACGGCGATGAAAGCAATACCGATAGCCAACGGACGCATAATGCGGAACAGCGAGATACCTGCAGCCTTCATAGCCGTCAGCTCAAACTTCTCGCCCAAATTGCCAAACGAAATCAGCGAAGCCAGCAAGATAGCCAGCGGCAACGCCAACGGAATGACATTCGCCACCGCATAGACAAAAAACTCTGCCAACACCGACACCTCAACGCCCTTGCCCACCAAATCTTTCACATGCATCCAGACGAACTGCATAAGCAGCACAAAGATACAAATAAAGAAGGTCGCCAAAAACAGCCCGAGAAAATTTCGGAGCAGATAGAGGTCTATTTTCTTGATCGGATTACGCATTTCGATACACCCGCAGGACTTTGGTCGAGCGGGAAAGGAATGAATAGTAAAAATGTTTTACCACCTTACCCGTTCAGGGACTCGGAAACAAAAATCAGAGGCAACAACTCCGCCGCCGAGGAGAAAATATAGGTCTCGCTCTCGCCGTACAGGATGACCTCGATAGGCTGCCCGTATCGGTGCTCGGTTTCGATCATCACCTGTCGGCACGCACCACAAGGCGAGCCGGGTTTCTCCGTAAAATGCCCCTTGGTGTAGCAGGCAATGGCTAAGCTCATCACCGGCTGCTCCGGATACTGTGCGCCGGCCGCAAACAGAGCAGTCCGCTCCGCACACAATCCGCTCGGATAAGCCGCATTTTCCTGATTGGCGCCACGCACGATGACGCCGTTTTTCAAGCGCAACGCGGCACCCACATGATATTCCGAATAGGGGCAATACGAATTGCGGGTTTGCTCTTTGGCAATATCCACCAGCTCACGCTGAGCAGCGCTCAACTCGTCGTTCTGATAGACATGCACTATCGTTTTGATTTCGAGTTCCTTCATGACAATTAGTATAGGTCGTAAAAGTGATACGAATGTCCCGAAAAGGGGGAAACCACCTTCTCAGGCACTTGTCTATATAAAAAGTGCGCAAAGATACGAAAATTTCAGCAATGCCGCAAAAAACGCTTCATTTCCATACCTTGCGCACCTATTTTCATTACGAAAGACGGCGGAGCAACGATGCACGATACGCATCCCAATCGGTAATCGGGCAACGCGCCACACCCGACTCTTCGGCTGCACGAGCCACCGCTATCGACACACGCTCCATCAGCCGCTTATCCAGTGCCTTGGGAATAATATATTCCGGTCCGAAATGCAACTCGCTCACGCCGCTGCTCTCCAGCACCTCAGCCGGAACCGGCTCTTTGGCCAAATCGGCTATGGCATGCACGGCAGCCAACTTCATGGCTTCGTTGATTTTTGTGGCGTGCGTATCCAGCGCACCGCGGAAAATATACGGGAAGCCCAGCACATTATTTACCTGATTCGGATAATCGGAACGACCGGTCGCCATAATCGCATCCGGGCGCACCTCTTTGGCCTCGTAGTAGCCGATTTCGGGAATTGGGTTCGCCATAGCAATGATAATCGGATGTGCAGCCATGGTCTTTACCATCTCTTGTGTCAGCGTGCCACCCTTCGAGAAGCCCACAAACACATCTGCCCCCTCGACGGCTTCTGTCAGCGTATGCAGGTCGCGCGTTGTCGTAAAGCGTTGCTTGTATTTATTCAGATCCGTACGGTCTGCACGCAGCACACCCTTGCTGTCGCAAACCACGATGTTTTCCGAACGAACGCCCAAGGAAAGATACATCTGCACCGAAGCGAGTGCTGCTGCTCCCGCCCCGTTGGCCACCAATCGAATATCCTCCAATTTCTTTCCTGCCAATTCGCACGCATTGAGCAGTGCCGCACCGCTGATGATGGCCGTACCGTGTTGGTCGTCGTGCATAACGGGGATATCCAGTTCACGCACCAGACGCTCCTCTATCTCGAAGCATTCCGGAGCCTTGATGTCCTCCAAGTTGATACCGCCAAACGACGGAGCAATGCGTTTCACCGTTTCGCAGAATGTATCCACATCGGTTGCATCTACCTCAATATCAATCGAATTGACGCCTGCCAGCAGCTTGAACAGCACCGCTTTTCCTTCCATCACGGGTTTTCCCGCTAATGCTCCGATATTGCCCAATCCAAGCACAGCGGTACCATTGGTGATGACCGCCACCAGATTGCCTTTGGTTGTATAGTCGTACGCTTTATGCGGGTCTGCCTCTATCTCACGACAAGGAGCAGCCACTCCGGGGGTATAGGCCAGCGAAAGATCCGATTCTTTGGCAACAGGTTTGGAAGACAAGATATTGATCTTCCCTGCGGGGTAAGAAGCATGATAAGCCAACGCTTCTTTATCTACATTGTTATTCATATATAATTGTGTTGTTTTTTATATGTTACCATACAAGCAGTGCCTGCACGGGATAATGGTCAGAGTGTCGCACTCGTTCCACTTGGCACGAGGCCGCATGGAGCGAACGAGAGCATAAAATATAATCGATCCGCGCACCCAAATGATGATAGCTGTAGGTGGCTCCGTAGTGTCCCCAGCTCGATGACAAGAAGCAATCACGCATCGTGCCACGAATCCGCCAATAGGTATACGACCACGCCAAGTCGTTGAAATCACCCACCACAATGGTCGGATAGGGCGAGGTACGAATCGCATCATGCACTCGGCGAGCCTGCTCGTGGCGCATCACGCTTGCGCGTTCCCATTTCGAGCTCAGGCTATGGAATGTTTTCTGTATGCTGTCGCTGCTGGACATATTGTCCGCTATATCTGTCGGGTCAAATCGATTTGACTCCAAATGATTGGTTATCAGCCGCAGCGTATCGTTTCCCACCACTATATCACATTGGCTCGAAATGTTAGCCAGCGAGGTGTAGCGAATGGTCTGCTTATTGATCAGTGGATAGCGCGAAAACACCACATTGCCAAACTGCCGCCGCTGATTATAGACCGAAAAATCGATGTACGAATACGGATACTTCTCCCGCATCGCCCCTTTCAGCTCGCCTAATGTGAGGTAGGTATTGTCTTTATAGACCTCCACCTCTTGCAGGCAAATCACATCCGCATTTTGGCGCAGCAGGTATTGCAGCACCCTGTTTTGCGGCAGCTTTCGGAACTCTCCCATGCGGTGCGTGTTATAGGTCAGCACCGATAACCGATGCTCGTACTGCGTGGGGTCTGCACCACACCCGTGCGAGCAAAACGGCAGCATCGCCACCACCAAAACCCCTACCAGTACCGAACCAACTATCCAGCGCACCTTGTGGCGACGCTGTTTCCGTGCGGTAGCCGGCGTACGACCCCCGCCCTGAGCTGATTGTGATTGAGAAGACCGTTTGGGCATAGCGTTAGGCATTATTTTTAGGTTCCAGCGTGATAAGCGGGATTATCATCTCCTCTATCGAGATTCCCCCATGTTGGAATGTATTGCGATAGTACTGCGCATAGTAGTTGAAGTTGTTCGGGTAGCCGAAAAAGTCGTTCCCCGTACAGAACATATAGCTGCTGCTCACATTAGGGCAAGGCAGTCCTATCGCTTTGGGCTTATCCACCACAAACACATTCTTGTTGGTGCAGTTGAGCGCCTTGCCCACCTTGTAGCGCAGATTGGTGTTTGTGTTCTTGTCGCCCACTATCTGCACCGCATTCTTCACGCGTGTCGTACCATGGTCGGTAGTCAGCACCACCTTGTAGCCCAACTCCGACAGCCGCCGAAACAGTTCGTGCGTCGGCGAATGGCGGAACCAGCTGAGTGTCAGGCTTCTGTATGCTGCCTCATCGTTGGCGAGTTCCCGCATCATTTTGCTGTCGGTGCGCGAATGGGACAACATATCGATAAAATTCAGCACAAACACATTGAGCGGTGTGTGTAGTTGCGGCAATTGCGCTATCACCCTTTCGCAGAAGTCGCTCTCGTTGATTTTGAAATACGAAAAAGTATCTTTGCGGCGGAACCGGTCAATCTGTGTCTGCAGCAGTTCCTTTTCGTTGGCGTTTTTGCTTTCCTCGTCATCCTCCTCTATCCACAGGTTGGGGAACATCTCCTGTATCTGCAGCGGCATCAGCCCCGCAAAGATGGCATTACGCGCATATTGTGTGGCGGTTGGCAGAATCGACAAATACTGTGACTCGTCTGCCACCGAATAGAAATCTGCCAACAGCGGCTGAATGGTTTTCCATTGGTCGTAGCGGAAATTGTCAATCACCACAAATGCCACCTTCTCGCCCTTATCGAGCATCGGAAAAAGCACTCGTTTCACCACATCCGGCGACAGCAATGGTCGCTCTGCCGAGGGAGCAAACCACTCCGCATAGTGGCGCTGAATAAACTTGGCAAATGCCGACTCTGCCTGTGAGCGTTGCATTTCGAGCAACTCACGCATCGACGAATCCACATCCTGCAGGTCTATATCCCAGCGTGTCAGCGCCCGCTCCACGGCCATCCATTCCTCTATGGTCTGCGCCGTATCTATCAGATGCGCAATATCGCCAAACTCTTGCCGATAGTTTCGGTTCGTGTGTTCACTTACAATATCCCGCTGATGAATATGTTTTTTCAGGCACAGCAAGATTTGGCTCGGATTGACCGGTTTTATCAGGTAGTCAGCTATTTTTTCGCCAATCGCCTGCTCCATAATCCGTTCCTCCTCGCTCTTGGTTATCATCACCACCGGCAGCTCCGGATGCAGCTGTTTGATATCTTGCAATGCCTCCAGGCCGCTCAGTCCGGGCATATTTTCATCCAGGAAAACAATATCCAACGGCTCTCGTTGGCAGATTTCTATCGCATCCTGCCCATTGGTTGCCGTCAGCACTTCATAGTCCTTCGCCCGCAGATAGATCAAATAGGGCTCAAGCAAGTCTATCTCGTCATCAGCCCAAAGTATTCGGTTCATAGGCTCTCCATTTGTTTATTAGGTTGGTCATATCTTCCGGCCACTCGCTGTCAAAAAACATGCGTTCGCCGGTACGCGGATGGGTAAATCCCAGCGTCTTTGCGTGCAGCACCTGACGCGGGCAAAGGGCAAAACAATTCTCTATATATTGTCTGTATTTTTGTGTGCGCAGCCCCTTGAGTATCTCCATGCCCCCGTATTTCTCGTCTGCAAACAGCGGATGTCCAATCGACTTGAGATGCACGCGAATTTGGTGAGTGCGCCCCGTCTCGAGCCGGCATTCCACAAGCGTCGTGTACGGATAGCGCTCCAGCACTCGCCAATGCGTGATGGCCTCTTTGGCAGCGGGGTTCTCCTCCGGGTCCCAAATTCGGTAGCAAGTGCGGTCACGATTGTCCCGTGCCAATGCACCTTCCACCGTGCCGCTGTCCTCCTTAAAGGTACCCCACACCAACGCATTGTAGGTGCGCTCCGTTGTGTGGTCAAAGAACTGTCGCCCGAGCGATGACTTTGCCTGCGGGGTTTTAGCCACCAGCAGCAGCCCGCTCGTGTCCTTATCAATGCGATGCACCAGCCCGATATTCGGGTCGTTCATATCAATCGCATCTTTTCCGGCCGCTGTCTGCTGAAAATAGTACGCCAATGCATTGAGCAGTGTATGCTCATAGTTGCCGTGCCCCGGATGCACCACCATGCCGGCGGGCTTATTGACCACCAACAGGTCGTCATCCTCATAAACTATCGACAACGGAATGTTTTCGGGGTAAATGGTGTAGTCGTGCGGCTCATGGTCGAGCAGAATTTGTATCACTTCCAGCGGTTTCACCCGATAGTTGCTCGCCACCGGTTTGCCGTTCACCCACACATTTCCGGCCTCAGCCGCGTTTTGAATTCGGTTGCGTGATGTACCCGCCAGATGCTCGCTCAGGTACTTATCCACCCGTTGCGGGGTCTGCCCACGGTCCACCTCCAATCGGCAACGCTCAAACACGCTTTCGCCCTCTTCCGGTATATCTATATACTGATTTGTATCGGCCATTTTTATTCTATTACGCCCGTATATCTTACGCTCTGTCTATTTATGCCCAGTCTATTTACACCTTGTCTATTTACGCCTTATTATTCTACTCCCTGTATACCTTATTGTTCTAATTGTTCTACTCCCTGTCTATTTTACACCCTGTCTATCAAAAACAAGCCCCCCGCTACCAACGCCGAAGCAACTCTTAGAAGAAATCTTCATCCGAGGTAGCCGACTGTGTATTGAGCGATTTTTCTACATCCGATGACAGTTTCAGGTCCACATGCGATCCCTCCAACAGATACTCTCCGGCTGCAGGTGTCTGTATATAAACGATTTGCATCGTTTCCTCATCCGTTCCGTTTTCTGCTGCCCCCGATGCATCAAACTCCGTTGCCCCGATTGTCAGGCGTGAGCCTAACAGCAGCGACCGTGCATCTTGCAGCGAGAGCCCTATCACATTAGGCACACGCACCTGCTCCGTTCCCTTGCCGAATCCTATCACCAAGGTCACACGGCTGCCTTCCTCGATACGCTGCCCCGGTGTCAGCACTTCTCCCCCTTGTTTCACCGCCAACACCAAATCTCTGTATTCCGATGGCTCGTATTCATAGTCCGGATTGACCACAATCCCCACCGAGCGGAGCGTTGCCTCAGCTTGACGGTAACTCATATCCTGCAGGTCGGGCAGCGGCACTTGTCGACGGCAGCGAGCATTCACCACCACATAGAGCGCACGCCCTTGTTTGGCGTGACTATTGGCAGGGGGTGTTTGTTCAACAATCGTGCCAAGCGGAACCCGATTCGAATAGGTCGAATCGGTAATTTGTATCGTGAGCCCCTGCGCCTGCGCTTGCGGAACGGCCTCCTCCATATAGAGCCCCACCACATTGGGCACCACCACTTCATGACCATGTTGGGTATATCGGCGCAGCCAGAAATACAGCCCCACGAGCAGCACGACAACTATCAATATAGCGGCAAGTATATTCCATACCACAAAAAGGAACGATTTTGACCGAAAAAAAGACCTCACACTCATACGCATTACCGTTTTTTATCGAATTATGCAGAATTTATTGTGCAAAATTACATTTTTTCTTGCAGATACACAAAAATCATACTAATTTTGTAGCCGATTTCCGAAATAACTCGGAAACGCAACCATTTAATGCATTAAAATCATGAAGAAAGTTCTTCTCATCGCTGCTGTTGCCCTCTGCGCAATGAGCTGCGGAAACAAGACCTGCAACAAGAGTTGCGAGAACAGCTGCTGCACCGAAGCTGCTGCTACTGAAGAAGTAGTAGTTGCAGAGGAGGATACCACAGCTGCCGCTGCTGACACTGCAGTTGTTGTAGAGGAGGTTGTTGAGACCGTTGCTGAGTAATTTGGACTTTCCAAATTAGTCTGTTGACTATCTAGGTACAACTCACACAGTCGTCTATACATCGTATAGGCGACTTTTTTTTGTGTGTAGAGATCGTTCTATATACTTTGCTCGGTTGGCGAAAATGCATATAGGCAACTTTTCTGTGTGTTTAGGTCAAAAAAAGAGGGACACCCATCGGATGTCCCTCTTTTTATACCAATCGTATTGCTTAGTATGCGTTCATTTGTGCTTTAACGGTAGAGTTGATAAAGTCAGCAAACTCCTGAATGGTCATCTGACCCTTGTCTTCAGCGCCTTGCTGACGAACGCTCAGCAGACCTTGCTCGGCCTCTTTCTCGCCCACTACGAGCATGAACGGAATGCGTTTCAACTCGTTGTCACGAATCTTACGCCCGAGTTTCTCGTTGCGGTCGTCCACAACCACACGCACATCCTGTGCCTCAAGCAGTTCTTTCACCTTCCAAGCGTACTCGTTGCTCTTCTCCGAGATAGGCAGCACGACGGCTTGGTCGGGGGTCAGCCACAATGGGAACTTACCGGCGGTATGCTCTATCAGCACTGCCACAAAGCGCTCCATCGAGCCGAACGGCGCACGGTGAATCATCACAGGGCGGTGTTTTTGGTTGTCTTCGCCCGTGTATTCCAGTTCGAAGCGCTCCGGCAGGTTGTAATCCACCTGTATCGTACCCAGCTGCCAACGACGCCCGATAGCATCTTTCACCATAAAGTCGAGTTTCGGCCCGTAGAATGCCGCCTCGCCGTACTCTACGCGTGCAGGCAGATTCTTCTCGCGGCACGCCTCGATGATGGCGTTCTCGGCTTTTTCCCATACCTCGTCCGAACCAACATATTTGGTTGTGTTCTTGGGGTCACGGAGCGAAATCTGTGCCTCGAAGTTATTGAAGTTCAGTGCTTTGAAGATAATATCAATAATCTCCATGACACGGATAAACTCGTCCTTCACTTGGTCGGGGCAGCAGAAGATATGTGCATCGTCCTGCGTGAATGAGCGCACACGCGTCAGTCCGTGCAGCTCGCCCGACTGCTCGTAGCGGTAGACTGTTCCGAACTCTGCAATACGCAGCGGCAGGTCTTTGTACGAGCGGGGGCTGTTCTTGAATATCATACAGTGGTGCGGGCAGTTCATCGGCTTGAGCATATACACCTCGCCCTCTTCCGGCGTAGTGATCGGTTGGAACGAGTCCTTGCCGTAGTGGTCCCAGTGCCCCGAAGTTACATAGAGTTGCTTGCTACCGATGTGCGGGGTCATCACCTGCTGATAGCCATAGCGTTTCTGTATCTTTTTGAGGAACTCCTCGAGGCGCAGACGCAGAGCCGTACCTTTGGGCAACCACACGGGCAGTCCTTTGCCTATCATGTCCGAGAACATAAAGAGTTCCAGTTCTTTACCTATCTTGCGGTGGTCACGCTTCTTGGCTTCCTCCAGCAGGTTCAGGTACTCATCGAGCATAGCCTTTTTGGGGAACGAGATACCATAGATACGCGTCATCATCGGGCGTTTCTCGTCGCCACGCCAGTAAGCGGCAGCGCAACTGAGCACTTTCACCGCCTTAATCGGCTCGGTCGAGAGCAAGTGCGGTCCCTTGCATAGGTCGGTAAATGCGCCCTGTGTATAGGTCGTGATATGCCCGTCTTCGAGGTCGGCAATCAGCTCGCACTTGTAGGTCTGCCCCTTGTCGCCAAACTCTTTGAGTGCATCTGCCTTCGAGATGCTTTTCTTCACGAGTTGCTCTTTCTTGGCACGCAGTTCGAGCATTTTCTGCTCAATAGCGGGAAAATCGCTCTCTTTAATCACTTGTCCTTCAGCGGGATAGACATCGTAGTAGAACCCGTTCTCGATAGCAGGACCTATACCGAACTGAATGCCGGGGTACAACTCTTGCAGTGCCTCTGCCATCAGGTGGCTCGAGGTGTGCCAGAAGGCGTGTTTTGCCTCCTCGTCGTCCCACTTATGCAGACGGATGAAGCAGTCGGCTGTCAGTGGGGTATTGAGTTCTACAATACTCCAGCCTTCGCCCTGTTGCTCAATGGTCTCAGGTTGCTCCGAATACGGTTTGATACTTGCTACAAGGATGTCTTGCGCCAAACGACTGCTGATGTTCTCAGCCACTTGGAGCGGCGTAACGCCGCTCTCGTACTCACGGACGGATTGGTCCGGGAATGTAATTTTAATCATATAAACGTACAAATGTTTACGGCTCGGAGCGCACAAATGCTCTTTCGCCAATTCGGGTGCAAAGGTACTGCTTTTTCCTCGAACCACCAAGCCTATTTTTCAACTTTCTGCACCCCTTTTTCTGCTTGGTCCTTTTTATCGTAGTTCTGCCAATGTTTTTCTGATTTTCTCCTGCACTTTTGCCGAGTTGGACACCAGTGGCAGCCGCAGATAGTTTCCGATGACACCTTGTTCTGCCAGCACCGTTTTTATTCCGCTCGGGTTGCCTTCCTCGAACAAGAGCCGAACCATCTCTGCATATTCCGCCTGTATGTCCCTGTTTTTTTCATGTACAAGGCGATGAAATGCTTCGGGGAACGCATTCGATGCCACCGAGATCAGCCCGGCCGCTCCCGCTTCCATCAGCGTGCAGGCGATGCCATCGTCGCCCGAAATCACCAAGAAGTCCGCCGGGGCCTCGTGTATCAGTTGCTCTATCTGCTCCACTTTCCCGCTTGCTTCCTTCACCCCGCATACCTTTTCCGGCTGTGCCGCATGGATTCGCAGCACCGTTTCCGGCAGCATATTCACTCCCGTGCGTCCAGGTACATTATATAATAGTACCGGTATGGGCGAAGCCTCCGCTATCGTGCAGAAGTGCTGATATAGTCCTTCCTGCGAGGGTTTGTTGTAGTAGGGGCAAACCGACAGGATGGCGGTAAAATCCCGCAGCAGCGTATCGTGCAGTTCGTGCAGTTGTTCCACCACGGCCGCCGTGCAGTTTCCGCCCACGCCCAATACCAGTGGCAGCCGTCCCGCCACTTTGCGCACAACAAATTCCCGCACTGCCAACCGCTCCGTTTCACAGAGTGTGGCGGCCTCGCCGGTCGTTCCGAGCACCACGATATAATCCACCGCGCCGGACAGCTGCGTATCGAGCAACTTGCCGAGTGCCTCAAAATCCACCCGTCCTTCCGCCGTAAAAGGCGTTACCAGTGCCGTACCTAAACCCCGCAAATCGTTGCAGGCACGCTCATATCGATTAGTCATTGCTTTTTATCAGTTTTAGATAGTGTATGCTTTGCTCAAACAGAAAAGTCGGGTCGGCTTGTGGTTCGGTCCGAATCATCAAGTCATGCACCCCGTCGGTCTGTTCTGCCTTATCGGTTCTGCCCACCTTGAAATCCGCCTGACAGAGCAGCGCCACATAGCGTGCCTGCAGGGTCGGTGTCTGCGTCAGGTCGAGCAGCAAGTCAAATTTCTGTTCCTTGAGTTGCGCCCCTATTTCTTTTTTCGGACATTGCCAAAGCGAAAAGTCTTTTTTCCCTAAAACCCAATCATAGTCATTCGGAGCGGGCACTTCTTTTCGCAGGCTCACCCCCATACTCAGCGCATCTTTTCCCTCTTTTTCCAGCTGTTTGCGGCACGCTTCGATAGCAGCCGCCACGCCCTCAGCATCCGCATCGTATAGCAACAGCACTCTCCGCACACGGTCCCAGTGCGGGAAGCGTATCTGTCGTGCAGGTTGCTGCTTCTTCAGCCGTTCATATTTCCATTCTCGTATATTCATATTTTTCGCTATTCCGTTTGTTATTCCGAAAGCATGGCAAGAAACTCCTCTTCGCTGATCATTCGTACGCCCAACGACTCGGCCTTCTTGCGTTTTTCAGGTCCCATATTCTCGCCGGCAAGAATAAACGAGGTCTTTTTGCTGACGCTCCCCACATTTTTGCCGCCGTTTTGCTCTATCATAGCCTTGTATTCATCGCGGCTGTGCTGTGCAAAGGTGCCGGAGATAACAATCGACTGTCCCTGTAGCCGGTCGGATACAGGCGCACTCTCTCGGTCCGCCTCCATCTGCACTCCTGCTGCTCGCAATCGGCTCACTATCTGTTGATTGCGCGGGTCTGTGAAGTAGGCGACAATGTTGTCGGCTATCTGTTCACCCACATCTTCCACTTCGGTCAGTTGCTCTCGTGTAGCAGCCTGCAGCAGGTCTATCGTAGGGAAACGCCGTGCTATTTTCTTTGCGGTGGTCTCTCCCACCATACGAATGCCTAAGGCAAACAGCACCCGTGTCCACGGCACCTGTTTCGATGCCTCTATGCCTGCCACAATGTTCTGTGCCGATTTCTCGCCCAATCGTTCTTGCCGTGCGAGGTCAGTGGCCCGCAAGTCGTATATGTCGGCAATGGAATGCAGCAGCCCCTGTTGATAGAGCAGGTCAATGGTCTCCTCGCCCAGTCCGTCGATGTTCATTGCTTTTCGGGACACAAAGTGCTCCATTTTGCCTTTTATCTGTGGCGGGCAGGTCATATCGTTCGGGCAGCGCCAAGCAGCCTCTCCCGCCACTCGCACCAGCGGTGTCCCGCATTCCGGGCAAACCGT
>CAVKVE010000035.1:17288-18828 GCA_963659655.1 Bacteroidaceae bacterium
TGATTCGTTTCTTCTTTCCCCACTATCTTCGGAATTATCTCTCCGCCTTTTTCCACCCACACACGGTCGCCCTCCTGTATATCGAGCGAGCGCACAAAATCCTCGTTGTGCAGGGTAGCTCGTTGCACCACCGTACCTGATAGTTGCACCGGGTCAAGGTTCGCCACCGGTGTCACCACTCCCGTGCGCCCTACCTGATAGGTTATCTTGCGCAGCGTAGTCAGTTGCCGCTCGGCTTGAAATTTATAGGCAATCGCCCAGCGGGGGGTCTTGGCGGTGTAGCCCAACGCCTCTTGCTCAGCCAAGCTGTTCACTTTCAGCACAATACCATCGGTCGCCACGGGCAGGTTTTTCCGCTCCGTGTCCCAATAAGCGATATACGCCATCACCTCATCCAACGAATGGCACACTTGTATCGCATCGCTCACTTGGAATCCCCATTTTTTGGCAGTCTGCAGCCGGTCGTAGTGGGTGTCTGCGGGTAGGTCTTCGCCGAGCATATAATATAGGTATGCGTCGAGCCCTCGCCGAGCCACTTCCTTAGGATCTTGCAGTTTCAGTGTTCCGGAAGCGGCATTGCGCGGGTTGGCAAACAGTGGTTCTTCTTGTTCCTCCCGCTCCGCATTCAGTCGTTCAAAGTTCGCCCACGGCAGCAGCACCTCGCCCCGCATCTCAAAGTGTTCGGGGATGTCTTTGCCCTCCACACGCCACGGAATGGTGCGTATTGTTTTGATGTTGTCAATCACATTATCGCCCTTCTGCCCATCGCCTCGTGTCACGGCTTTGGTCAGCACGCCCTGTTCGTACCAAAGTGAGATACTCAGTCCGTCGAATTTCAGTTCACAGACTATCTCCACATCTTGCGGCAACTTACGCACCCAGTCTTCCACCTCTTCGCGCGAATAGGTATTGCCCAACGAGAGCATCGGATAGCGGTGCTCCACTTGCTCAAATCCCTTCTTGCCTAAGTCCGAACCCACATGTTGCGTTGGCGATTTGGGGTCGTACAGGTCGGGGTACGCTGCCTCCAAGTCTTGCAGTCGCCGCATTTTTTGGTCGAATTCCCGGTCGGACATAGCAGGTGCGTTCAGCACATAGTACTTATAGTTCTGATCCTCCAACTCTTTTCGCAGCGCCAGCAGTTCCTCCCGTTCCGGGTTCTCTATTTCCGAAAATAAATCCACCTTGGCTTAATTAACAATTAACAATTAACATACCCTCCTATTCCCCATTTCCCAATTTACTCATTTACAAATTTCCCAATTTACAAATTGTCTAATATACAAATTGTCCATTAGGGTACCAGTATCTTTTTCTGCCATACTTTGCCTTGTGCATAGACATAGAGTATGTATACGCCCTGTGCAGACGGCATATTCACAATGTATGGTGTCGTATCAATCTGCCCTTGCTCTATGAGTACGCCTTGCGGAGTGTAGAGGGCGTAGAAACTGTTCTCCTTGGAATCCCAAGCATTGTATATAGTGATAAACTCATTGAATACCACCACCTCTTTTCCGTCTTGCTCCACTACCGTGAA
>CAVKVE010000036.1:0-1372 GCA_963659655.1 Bacteroidaceae bacterium
TATATACTTACTTTGCTCGAATGAACATCTGTACCGGAGTGCCGTTGAAGTCCCACCATTCGCGCAGTTTGTTCTCCAAGAATCGCCGATACGGCTCTTTGACATACTGCGGTAGGTTCGCAAAGAAGATAAAGGTCGGAATCTGTGTGTTGGGCAACTGCGTACAGTATTTTATTTTGATATATTTGCCTTTGGTGGCAGGGGGCGGATAGTTCTCTATGAGCGGCAGGAACTTCTCGTTGAGTTGTGCAGTCGGTATCTTTTTGTTCTTGTTCTCGTAGACATGAAGCGCCGTCTCCATCACTTTGAATATACGCTGTTTGGTCAGTGCCGAGGTGAAAATAATAGGGAAGTCCGTAAAAGGTGCAATGCGCTCGCGTATAGCCCGTTCGTAGCCTTTGATGTCCGCATTGGTCTTACTTTCGACTAAGTCCCACTTGTTGATGCAGACCACCAAGCCTTTCTTGTTCTTTTGGATAATTGAGTAGATGTTCAGGTCTTGTGCCTCAATACCACGCGTGGCGTCTATCATTAGGATACATACATCCGAATTTTCGATAGCCCGAATCGAGCGCACCACCGAGTAGTACTCCAAATCCTCGTTCACTTTGGCTTTTTTACGAATGCCGGCCGTGTCTACCAAATAAAAATCTTTCCCGAACTTGTTGTAGCGGGTATAGATACTGTCGCGTGTCGTGCCGGGAATGTCGGTTACAATGGTTCGTTCCTCTCCGATAAAGGCATTCAGTATGCTCGATTTGCCTGCGTTCGGACGCCCCACAATAGCAAAACGGGGTAGGTCTTCCAATTCTTCGCCGGTCTCATCTTTTTTGAATCGTGAGCAGATTTCGTCGAGCAGGTCGCCCGTACCCAGTCCGTTCTCGGCACTGAGAATAAACGGTTCGCCCAGTCCCAACTTGTAGAACTCCGGTGCTCCGTATTGCATCTCAAAGGTGTCCACCTTGTTCACACCCAATACGGTCGGTTTGCCCGCTTGACGAAGCAGGTGTGCCACTTCCATATCGAATTGCGTAACGCCCTCGTTGACATCTACCACGAGCAGCACGACATCTGCCTCGCGGATAGCCAAACTCACTTGGCGATTGATTTCGCTCTCGAAAGTGTCGTCAGAGTTGACCACCCATCCGCCGGTATCAATCACCGAAAACTCTTTACCGCACCACTCGGCCTTGCCATATTGGCGGTCGCGTGTTGTGCCTGCGGTGTTCATTACGATAGCCCGCCTTGTTCCCGTCAGGCGGTTGAATAAGGTCGATTTCCCCACATTAGGACGACCTACGATGGCTAAGATATTTGCCATAATTACTTTGTGTTTTTGACTCGCTTGCGCGAGTGTTAATACTTTATGTTA
>CAVKVE010000036.1:1446-7556 GCA_963659655.1 Bacteroidaceae bacterium
GTGACTGCGTGTTGTTGACTTTGTGTTGTTGACTGCGTGTTAATTATTAATTGTTAATTATTAACGGTTCTCACTCTCCGCAACTGCTGCAACTATGGTTGTCGCATTTGCCACATCCGTCGCCACAGTTTCCGTGGCAGCCGCCGCATCCGTGGTGGCGTATGGCGTCGAGTTCGGCTTCGGTTGCCTCGCGTATCTCGAGGATAGTGCCTTTGAAGTGCAGGGTCTCGCCGGCCAAGGGGTGATTGAGGTCGATGGTCACATTTATCGGCGATACTTTCACCACCTGTGCATTGACAATCTGCCCGTCGGTAGTCGTCATCGGAATGATATTTCCCACATACACACGGTCGGAGTCGAATTCACCATCTGCGTTGTAGAACAGGTGCTTGTCCAGTTCGCGGAGTCCTGTCTCATCGTACTCTCCATAAGCATCTTCGGGGGAGAGCGAAAAATCGAAGGTATCACCGGCTTCTTTACCCGCCAGAGCGGCTTCAAACTTTGGCAACATCATACCTTCGCCATGGCAATATACCAATGGGGCTTGCTCGGTGGCTTTCTCGATGAGTTCTTCTCCTTCTTCACCGTTTACATACATCTCGTAGGTGGCTTTGACTACCTTTTGATTTTCTATTTTCATATTTCTTGCGTATTATTTTTCGTATTTTTTACCGGTCCATCGTTCTAATCTATAGCAACGCTGTGTTCCAATATGTTTTTCTTATTAAAATGGGGAATTTATAGCAATCCCCTTCGTTCTCATTACCACCAGTTCACGCGTGCATTGGTGCTTTGCGTACTCGACTTGTCGTACTTCAGGTCTGCGAGCATCGATGCATTGACGCCAATATGGAAGGTGTAACTCTTGTAGGGGCCAAAAGGCACGAAACTGGCCGTCATATTCCAGCAGTGCAGGTCGCGACTGACATTGAATGTCGCACTCGAGAAGCGTTTTGCCTTGAAGTCATAACTGGTACTGGTGCTTACTTTCCATCCGCTTCCCAAACCAATGCTGCCCGAGAACGACAGGTTGTGTGTGAAGACCATCTTGTAGTACATCTTGTCGTAGTCGAACTCTGTTCCTGCCCCGTAGCGCAGCGTATAACTAATCGACAGACTCCATGGAATCTCGGTCTTTACATAGCCGTCATCCACTTCTTGTTTTGTCTCCTTCCCCTTGTTCAGTTTCCCGTTCCGAGCCATTCCGTCATCCCCGACCGATATATCGTCCATATTTTTGTCATCGGCGTTTTGGTCATTCTTTTTGTCCTTGCTAAACCACTTCTTAAATGTCTGATTGTTAAAGGTATAACTCAAACTTGTGCTGGTTCCGAGGAAATGCGGAAAACGACCGTTGTGCCAATACTGTTTGTTTGTGCGGACAGGTGTGCCGAGGGCATTGAGTTCGTACATATAGGGGTCAAACTGTCCGCTCAGATTTATCGTGTAGTTTACTTTCGGTATTTTGATACGCAGGTTGACCGCAAAGTTGCTCCAGTTCATCGAGTCGGCAATGAAGTTGTACCCGCCCGATATGCTGAAGTTGTCTATCAGACTGACCACTTTGAACGGATTCTTTCCAGTCGTATCCTCTTTGTTTACAATTTTCATTTCGAGGTTGTTACCAAGGCTGAAATTCAGTGCGGCAGCTGCTCCTTGTCCCGTATTGCCATAGATACCGTTGGGGAATCGCGAGTAGGTTTGGTGCTGGTAGAGTGGGTTGCCGGCATCATCCGTTTTCTGTATCTTACGCCCGTCTGCATCTACATCCGTGCCGTAGACAGGTTGGTCATACGAGCCGTAGTAGCCCCAAAACTTTTTCCCGAAATCGGGGTGATACGAGAAACTGAGGCTTGGGGTCAGCACATGTCGGAATTTCTCTACTTTGCTATGCGGGAACAGTTTCTTGCTCGGTGTATAGAATCCGTACAGTTTGGTCGATAGCGACACACCAACGCTGAAATCAAACACATTGTAGAATCCGTTTGTCGTATCGCGTTGGAGTTGTTGCTGTTGTTCGTCCCACGATTGGTCAACCCGTTGGAAGTACATACGGTCGGTCAGGGTCAGGCTGGGCGTTACGCTCAGGTATTTGAATAGCATAAACGAAGCCGAGATAGGGATGTTGTGCTTCAGTCCCGTTTGCCAATCGCGCAAGAAGTTCGAGTGTAGGAACTGATTTTCTTTGATGCTGCTGACGGCAATACGCCCATTGCCTGTATAGCTCATACTGATTTTCTCGTACCATTTCTCTTTCCCGACCGGCTTTTTGCGCTTGAAGGGATAGACACGGCTCATCGTAACGCTCAGTTCCGGCAGTGTGAGCGATAGGGTGGAGTCCTTGGTGCGTTGCGTCACCGAGGCGGTCATACTCAGGCTCCATGGGCTGTCCGGAAAACGCTGTGTATAGTTTATGGTCGAACTCTTGGTATTTTCCGAGTTTAGCTGTGCGTTGTAGTAACTGTTGATGTTGCTTCGGTTGTATCCACTGGTCGAGAAATTCACACTCGCCGAGAACGAACTGTACGGATTGGCTTTGGCGTCTTGCGTATGCGTCCATTGGATGCTGAAGTTCGTGGCTTTGGTATAGTCCGGCATATCCTTCTCGCCTGTCACATCCGTTCGGTAGTTGATATTGAAGTTTCCGCTGAATTTATAGCGTTTCACATACTTCGATTGCGCCCGAATCGCCCAAGTGCCTCGTGTGTATATGTCGCCCGTCAGTTGCAGGTCCATATAGTCGTTGATGGCGAAGTAGTAGCCTAATCCGCTCAGGTAGAGTCCGCGCGTACCATCGTCGCCGAAGTTAGGCATGATAAGTCCACTCGAATACTGATTGGTAAAGGGGAAGAACCCAAACGGAATAGCCAACGGCAGGGGTACATCGCCCACCACCATATAGGCAGGTCCCGTGGCGATATAATCGCCCGGAACGACCTTTGCTTTGGTCATTTTCAGGTAGAAGTGCGGGTGGTCATGCTGGTCGCAGGTGGTGTACATACCGCCGCCCATCATCATCGTGTTGTCATCGGTTTTCTTGGTGCGGTCGGCAATCACATAGCCTTCGCCCTGTTCGGTTACCACCTTGCGGATGTAGCCTTTTTGAGTCTTTAGGTTGTAGGTTATTTGGTCGGATTCGTAGCTGTCGTTACCATCTTTGAATACGGGCTTTCCTTTCCATTCGTTCTCTATTGTGTCGAGCCTGCCTTCTGCGTACATCATGCTGCTGTCGCTATTGACACGGATGTACTCGCTGGAGAGTTCCATTTTCTCGTACTTCACATTGCTCTGTCCATGCAGATGGGCAACGCCATTGCCCATCAGCACAATGGAGTCTTTGGCGACATACTCTATGGGGGCATCAATAGCTTCTTTCTTCTTCTGCTGTGGCTTTTGGGTAGGTTCAGTTGTAGCAGCGGTGTCACGTGGAGTGATAGCTAACGAGTCGGAGCTCGTTTGGGCGTTGCTATGGCACAATACCCCACAGGTTAAACCTATGAGTAGCAGTCCTTTCTGTCCTATTCGTTTTGCTTTTGTGCGCATAACACCAAATTAGCCCGCAAAGATACACAAAATTCCTGACATACACAATAGCAGTAAGCCGAACTTACACCACATATATAGAACTTACACCCCATATCCCGAACTTACACTATATATTTAGAACTTGCACACCCATATCCCGAACCACTCCCGAACCAACACCTTACCAACTGTTTAAGATGCCTTGAAATCGTTATGAATGTATTCCGGAAAATTCGTTTCTATCCACTGCAGAACACCCACTAACCAAACTGTTGCGGGTTACACTTGAAATATAGATGCAGGATATTGGATATCAACCAAGTAGAGACCTTGTGCAGGGGCAGAGTCGCCTGCTTTTTGACGGTTCTGACTATCTATTACTGTGGCGAACGATGAGGCAGGCAACTTACCATAACCCACCTCGAATAGCGTGCCCACTACCGCACGCACCATGTTGCGTAAGAATCGGTCTGCCGTAATGACAAAAGTATATTCCGTGTCGCTTTCTTGCACCCATTCTGCCCGCATGACGGTGCAGAACTTGGTCTTCACATCTGTATGCACCCGGCAAAACGAAGAGAAGTCTTGCCGTCCGAGCAGGCATTTTGCAGCCTCGTTCATCGCCGCAAAGTCCAAACCTATTCGCACTTGTGTGCGCAACTCTGTCGAAAATGGGTCTTTGCGGGTGGTAATGCGATAGTGATAGGTACGTGCTGTGGCGTCGAAACGGGCGTGCGCCTCGTTACTCACCGAGCGTAGTTCATAGAGTGCAATATCCGCAGGCAAGAGGCGGTTCAGCCGGTAAAGAAAGTCGCGTTTTCCTCCTGCGAATGATAAGTCAAAACCTGCTGACAATGCCACTTCGGGTTCCAAATCAAAGTGCGCCCACATTACTTCGGCATGCACTCCTGCATCCGTCCGTCCTGCAAAAGTAAGCGGAACAGACTGCCGTAGAACAAGCGCAAACGCCTGCTCCATAATATCTTGCACAGTACCTCCGGCGGGTTGTGATTGCGACCCGTGGTACGCTGTACCCTTATATGCCAATCGTACGAACCACCGCATGGTTATTTGGATTTCTTATGAATAAGAATATGGAATAAATGATTCAGTTCCGTGGAGAGTTGCAGACGCCATGCAACGAATACTCCTGCGCCAAGCAGTACCACAGAGCGCACTATGCCGCTTAACCATAGATTCGAAATGGGCAGATAGTGCTGCCATAATGCATTGAGAACAAAAAGAACAAGCAGCAGTAATACCCCCATGGTGGTCTTTCGGTTTGCTACCGATACACGGCAGGTAAGCCATAGTACCAGTACGGCCAAACCATAATAGATGATGCTCGCCAGCAGTGTACTAAGCGCAGCCCCCTCCATACCGAGGGTTGGAATCAGGTAGTTATTGAATAGGATTGTCCCTATCGTGAGTGCCGCTGAGAGCAGGAGCGAAAAAACATAGTAGCGGGAGTAATTGATAGCCGACAAGCAGAAAGAGAAAGTCGCCGTCAGCAGTTGCGAAATGCCCAATATAAGTACTACCATACGCGCTACCGAATAGGTGCTTCCGTTTGGCAGAATATGGTAGATAAGGTCAATGTTGAACCAGATAGCGAGAAATATCAGTCCGCCCACAAGGAGCAGGTTGTTGCTTACCTGATGCACAAGGTGTGAACATTCGGCGTGGTTCTGTTCCTTGACAGAGCGTGCTAATTGCGGTGCTGCAATGGCGGTTACCGATCGATAGGGAATACTGACCATGGTTGCCATATAGGTGGCAATGGCATAGATGCCCGTATGCTCCAACCCCATCTTTGCCGTAATAAAGAAAGACGAAAGCGTTGGCGCCAACACTCCGGCGAGCGCAGACACAAAGAGAAAGCCGGTATAGAGCAAGTAGTTGCGTACCAGCGTCTTGTTCTCTCGCAAGAATGTCCAATCGGGGCGCAACGATATATGTCCGAGTGAAAAAAGATAGATAAGGTCAATCAGTGCGGCAATGGCGTAATTAAGACATAATCCCACTACGAATCCGTCGAGTGAGAGCACCCGAAACGCATAGAGCAGATAGAGTGCCAACAGCCCGATACGCACGACTAATTCTCGCACCATACGAGGCACCACGATACGCATCAACACATTGGCGTTGGTCTCAAAGAGTGCTTGATAGAGCATAAAGAACGCCAACGGAAGCACCATATAGTAGTAGTCCATGAATAGGGGCGATTTCTCACCAAACCAGTGTCCCAATGGAATATGGCACGCCCAATAGACTACAGCAAACAGCAGAAAGCCGACAAATGGAATGACTATGGTCCAAAAGAAAAAACCGTGGTCGTGATGCTCTGTGTCCTTGAAGTAGGGGTAAAAGCGAATAATAGACGAGTTGGTACCCAATTGTGCCAATCCGATAAAGAGCGTAGCAGCGTCAATCAGCACACGCGACAGCCCTATTTCTTCCGCCGTCAGAAAGCGGGTTAGGACAAAGAAGGTAGTAAAAAAGCCCACCGCAACCCCTAAATAGGTTACGATGGTGCCTTTTATACTTTGTCGTGCGATGATACCCATTGTATTCGCTGCCGTATG
>CAVKVE010000036.1:7783-14409 GCA_963659655.1 Bacteroidaceae bacterium
AAGTTCGATGGGATGTAGAATACGAACTTACTGCCTACGGGCATGAGTTGAAGTCCTTCTGTCCAGCCGGCAATAACCTGATTGAGCGCAAAGGTGATAGGCTCGCCACGCTGTACACTGCTATCGAATACCGTGCCATCAATCAGCGTACCATGATAGTGTACCTTTACTTTGTCGGTTGCTAGTGGCTTTTTGCCTTTGCCGAGTTTGAGCACTTTGTATTGCAAACCGCTCTCGGTTACAATCACGCTGTCATTCAGTGCATTAGCCTCCAAGAATTTCTCGCCTTCCTCTTTGGTTGCACCATACTTGATATGGTTGATAGTGTTTTCGATATACTCTTGTGCCTCTTCTTGGTTGAACACTTTTTCATCTTTGTAGAGACCATTGATAAAGCCCTGTTTGATGAGTTCAAAGTCTGTCGAAACCGACTCGATACCTACCAATCCCGTAGGCTCTTGCTCTTTGATGCTGGCACCAATCTGTTTGCCGATGTTCACCAATTGCGGGTATTTCACACTGCTCTTGAGAGCCTTATTGACCGCTGCAATGAATTCCTTCTGTTGGTTACCGTCGCTGTCGTTTTCCAGTGCATAGACCTTGATTTGGTCGCCGTTGAGCAAGCCGAATGCATAGTTCAAACTGTCGTTATAGGTTGTGAGTGCGATGGTTTTTGCTTTTGCAGGACATTTAGCCGTGATTGCCTTGCCTGCCTTCTCTCCGCTCTGGGTCGAAGCCATATAAGCCGACTGGAAGAACGAGCGGGCATCTGCTACTTTCAGCACGGTGGTGTCGCCGTTCAGTCCGTTCACCAGACCTTGGAGCAGCACTTTCTCATTGACAGTCCAAGCCGCATTCTCTGCCAGACCCTTGTCTTCGGATGATTTGATAGCCATACCGATGTTCTTACCTATCTCAGCTGCCTCGGAGAGTTTCTCCTCTTTGCCGTTGTAGCCGTCCGTGAGGGCGTCAATAAACTCTGTTACAGCCTCGTCGCTGCTATCGTTGGCGAGTTGATACATTTTGAGTTGCGCTCCGTTCAGGTAGCCGAGTGCAAAGTTGAGCGAGTCCGTTTGGTCTTCCAAAACGGGACTCTTTGCGGTGTATGTATTGCCGCAAGACACCAATGCCATAGCGGCAAGAATGGTGATAGTTACTTTATTCATTGTTATAGTGTTTTTTATTTTGCTTCGTAAGATTGAGTTGCGCCGTATCTTTCATATTTTTCGTACCTGCGTAGTGGAGTATGGTTCCCTCCTTATTACGAAAACTACGGAAACTACTAAAACTACATTTACTCGATGCCCAGCAGTTCGACCGTGAATATCAGTGCTGCGTAGGGAGGAATACTTCCGCCTGCGCCTTGTGCTCCGTAGCCGAGTTGGTAGGGAATATAGAGTTTGTATTTGCTGCCGATAGACATCAGTTGCAGTCCCTCTGTCCAGCCGGCAATCACTTGGTTCAGTCCAAAGGTGATAGGTTCACCGCGCTTATACGAACTATCAAAAACTGTGCCATCGGTCAGTGTACCTTCGTAGTGCACTTTTACCTTGTCGGTAGCCTTTGGTTTCTGCCCGATAGTAGCCTCCAATACCTCGTATTGCAGTCCGCTCGGCGTGGTCTTTACGCCCTCACGCTTGGCATTCTCGGCAAGGAACTTCTCGCCGGCAGCTTTGGCAGCACCTGCTACTTTCTGCTCCAATTCTTGAAAGAATGTATTGAGTACTTGTTGTGCCTCTTGATAGGTTATCTGTGGTTTCTGTTTTTCCAATACATCTTTGATACCCTCGGCGAGGTCTGTGTAGTTGAGCGACTCTACGCCGCTGCTCATCAAGTTCTGACCCATCGAGAGTCCCAATGCATAACTGATTTTGTCCATGTTGTGTCTATATGTTTTATGTTTAATGTTTCGAATATGATGTGCTTTTACATAGTGTACTTCCTTTTCTTCTGCCAACCCTTATTCCTGTGTGCTTGAGTGTCCGTTTGCATTCCTTTTTGGTATTCCTTGATGCTCAAAAGAAATAGAAACAATAGAATCGAAAGCCCTGCCGTATGCTGTGGTAATGGCAACAGAGCTGCAAAGGTACGATGTTTTTATGAATTATGCAATTTTTGTTGCATATTCAATGAATTTATGCTCCTTTTTGATGTCGGATGAATCTCGGACGTATCGCCCTACCATTACCCTACCATTATGCGTTCTTGTACTGTTTGTATATGCATTGTATATACAGTCTATTTATTCGTAAATTTGGTCAGAAATAAGTAAGTCTGCCTGTATATATTCCAATAAAAAACCATACACAGACTACGCCGTATGTAGTCTGTGTATGGTTTGGTTTCCCGTGAAGGGTGTATTTTATTGTAGTGTTTTCTTTTTACGGAGTTGTATCGGCGTCATACCTGTATGTTTGCGTACATATTGGCAGAAAAAACTGCTATTGGGGAATCCTAATTGGTAGGCAATCTCTTTGATGCTGTCCGGAGTATGCAGAAGGCGTTGTTTAATTTCGTTCATAGTCACTTCGACTATCCATTCCGATGCCGATTTTGCACTACGCTGTTTGCATATCTCGGATAGGTATTTGGGAGTGATACCCATCTTTTCTGCAAACCATTGCACTTCTCTTTCGTGTGGATTGGAATGTAGTAGTTCGAGAAATTTTTGGAATGTGTAATCACTTTGGTTCACACTGCTCCGAACCTCTCCGTTTGGGACAGCCTCCATTACATTGTCCAAATAGTTCAATAGTTCCAATATGAGCGCACGGATACAGCTATGCAGAATGGCAGTGCGATAGGTTGTGCGTTTGGGGTCTTTCATGAATAACCCAATGATATGGTAATAGGTTAGCAACAGGTCTTGATAGTAGGGCTCAAGATGTACGCTCGGACATGTTTCCATTATGCTTTGTTTTTCCCACCACCGTGGTTCTATCCGAAAATTGTCCAAAAGTATTTCTTGGAACAATTTTGCCTTTACCCGCAACATAATAAACTTGAAATCATAAGAAACCGTAAATTCTCCCATGAATGTGTTGGGGAGTACAACAAATATATGTTGAGGAAGTACAGTTACCTTCTTCTCATTTACGATTGCATCCATGCTTCCCTCTATGCAGTAGAGCAAAGTAACGCTATCTTCTAAACGGTAATTTTTCCGCTTAGGTAGGTCTTCTTGTTGGGTAGTTAGAAAAATGTTCTCGGAAACTAATGCCATAATGCTTATTTTTGGATTTAATTGGTTTTGTTCAAAACACCGCAAAGGTACAAAACAAATTTGAGATAATCAATATAATATACGAAATAAACAATATATTTATGCGCGTTTTGACAAATTGGATTGTGTCGTATGAAAAATGGACAACCGTAATATGGAGGTTTGGCACACATTATGCATATTCATAGTGGATTTTTCGAAAAGGCGCCCGCTCCGTTGTGCAGGCAAATATGTTGGGAAAATGGATGTGCAGCGGGTAAGTTGAGGCGTCGTTTGTTTGAATAAATTATACAAAAAAGATATGAAAAAGCAATTTGTTTTATTGGCTACGCTCTGCCTTGTTTTGGCATCGTGTGAAGATACTGCCGATGTGCGTGATGCAAAAGGTGGTTATCGTTTCAAAACTACGGGTAAGGTAACGCTTAGTACTCCCGATGAGGCAAATCCTAAGGCGACTATTTCGACAATCATTAATCTTACTAATGAAACCGGTTCGTTTGAGTTGGTGAGTCTTAAGGATGGGGACAAGGTCCTGCTTACTTTTGATCAATTAAATGGTGATGTTTGTCATACAGAGGGTGCTCTGTCCGGTAAGGATTTGTCCTTCAGCCCATTTACTCGTACACTTGAGCTGCCTATTGATACAGAATATAAGGATACCATTCGTATTCCTATCATAGGCAATCTTACTCGTGATAGTATTTATACCTATACAGTTACCAAGACGGAAACTTTCGATGTCACTGTTTCGGGTACAGGTAAGGTATATACGAACAATATCATATTCTCGCTCACTTACGAGGGTAAATCGCAGACCAACGAGCAGCATTCGATTAAGGGCACGGATATTGAGATGCTCTGCAAGAAGAATTGATTATGAAACGAACACTCGTATATATAGGTCTGTTGTTTGTCGCTACCGGAGTGCGTGCCGATATTGGGCGTATGCTTACGCTTGATGATTGTCGTGCCTTTGCGCTCCAAGCCACCTCTACGCAGGTGAACGATGAGTTGCGTGCGGCAGCCGACCTTAATAAACAAGCTGCCTTGGCTGCTATGTTCCCTAAGATTACTGCTAACGCAGGGTATACTTGGAACTCGCAGCATGCCGTTCTGTTGGCAAACCAAATGGATTTTTCCATGGGTACTGCCACTATTGGTAAAGATGGTAGCGCATCGTGGCAGTGGAGTGAAGGCTCGGCAATGAACCAACTGAGCCAACAGACTGCCCAACTGCCCGATGTCGGGAAAAAAGTAATGGCGCTTCAGAATGAGACCGGTCAGGCGCTTGCCGATGCCTATCAGCAGCTCTATAATGCGCTCGACCTTGATATGACGCATCTCTTTGTAGGGCAAGTTGGTGTTACGCAGCCTATCTATGTCGGTGGACGCTTGCGTGAACTCTATCGTATTGCCAAAGCCACCGAGGAGGCAACCAATATCGAAGCCGACAGCAAGAAAGATGACATCGTGGTCAAAGTGGATGAGGCCTATTGGCGGGTCATCTCCGTGCAGAAAAAGTTGGAGTTGGCGACCACCTACTATAACTTGCTTGTAACCTTAGAGAATAATGTGACGATTCTTGTAGAAGAGGGTATGGCAACGCAGTCCGACCTGCTGAAAGTAAAGCAGAAGCGTGGCGAAGCGGAACTGAAGAAACTCCAAGCCGAGAACGGATTAGTATTGAGCAAGATGGCACTCTGTCAAATATGTGGTTTCCCTCTTGAGGAAGATATTCATTTGGATGACACCCATGTGGGCGAAGTGGTGCTGCACGATACCATCGCCGATTATTCGGATATTATTGAGTCCCGCTCCGAGATTCGCTTGCTCGAGCAAGCACAGAAGATAGCCGAGTCCAATGCCAAGATTATGGCAGCCGGTTTGCAGCCGAATATCATTGCTTCAGCCAACTATATCTACACCAATCCGAATGTAGAGAATGGCTTCAGCAACGATTGGAAAGGGCATGGTTTCTTCTCTGCGGGCGTGGTGGTGAATATACCTATCGCGCATGCCGATGATATTCTGCGGTTGAAAGCCGCTAAGCATCAAGCTAAGGCAGTAGCACTTAAGACGCAAGATGCGCGTGAGATGTTAGAACTCCAAATCACGCAGGCAAACCAGAAGGTGTTGGAGGCCAACCAAAAGGTAGTAATGACCGAGTTGGGGGTCAAGAATGCTGAAGAGGTGCTGCGCTTGGCAGATGAGTCATTCAAGGCAGGTATGGCAACCGCCACAGATCTAATGCAGGCACAGACGGCATGGCTTTCCGCTTCGAGCGATAAGATAGATGCCGATGTCGAAGCCCAAGTCTGCGAGACCTATTTCAAGAAATATACATCCACTCTAAGATACTAGAATAATTAGATTAACTGGAGCAACTAGATTAACTGGAACCTCTAGAAAAAACGTATACTACAATGCAAAAGGAAAAGAAAGGTAGTTTGATGCTCGGTTTGGTGGCTATGTTGATAGTCGTCATTATCGTAGCCTTGGTTGGTGTATTTGCTCTCAAGCCCGAAGAAGAAGTCATTTCGGGTGAGGCAGAAGCCACTGAATATCGTGTTTCGGGTAAGGTGCCCGGTCGTATAGAGATGTACCTTGCCGAGGAGGGCGACCAAGTAAAGAAAGGCGACACCTTGGTGGTGATCAATTCGCCGGAGGTAGAAGCCAAATTGGAGCAAGCTATGGCAGCGCGTGCTGCTGCCGAGGCTATTAGCGAGAAAGCACAAAACGGTGCACAGCGTGAGCAGATTACGGGTGCGTACGAATTGTGGCAGAAAGCCTTGGCGGGAGAGGAAATCTATCGCAAGAGTTATGAGCGTGTGCAACGCCTATTCGAGAAAGGGGTTGTATCCGAGCAAAAGCGTGATGAGGTGGAGGCACAATACAAAGCCGCTTCTGCCACGGTCAAAGCCGCTAAGAGTCAGTACGATATGGCGTTAGCCGGTGCTCGTTCCGAGGATAAGGCAGCCGCTGCAGCTCAGGTGGCTCGTGTAGATGGTATGATTAAGGAGGTGGAGATTGCGCGTGCCGAGCGTTATCTTACTTCGCCTATCGATGGTGAGGTATCAGAGCGTTTCCCCAAGACGGGCGAACTCGTAGGGCAAGGTAGTCCTGTTATGGCGATAGTTGACCTAAATGATATTTGGTTCACTTTTGCTATCCGTGAGGATATGCTTCGGGGCATTACGCCGGGTACGCATCTCCAAGTTCGTATTCCTGCGCTGGGTGATGATGTGCACGAGGTAGCCGTTACCTATATTAAGGCAATGGGTTCTTATGCTACTTGGCGTAGCACGCAGGCGAACGGCAAGTACGATGTTCGTACCTTTGATGTCAAAGCAAAGCCGCTGAGTACTATTCCCAACCTCCGCCCGGGTATGACAGCGATTGTAGT
>CAVKVE010000036.1:14559-18766 GCA_963659655.1 Bacteroidaceae bacterium
AACGAGTTGCGTACCTTTTTTTCTTCTATATGGCGTGTCATCCGACGGGAGTTGCAACGAATGTTTGTGCGTCCGCTTTATATCTTCGCTTCGGTGGGGGTAATGGTGCTGTGCACTTTCTTCTTCCTTTCGATTATGAAGGCAGGGGCACCCGAAAGGATGCCTGTGGCGGTGGTAGATGCCGACCATTCGAGTATCTCGCGTCGTTTGTGTCATGAGATGCAATCCACCTCATCTGTTGATATTGTGTTGGTCACTTGCGAATATCGTGAGGCGCGTGAGGCAATGCAGCGAGGCGAGGTGTATGGCATATTGGTTATTCCGGATCATTTCTATTCCGACTTGGTGGCATTCAAACGCCCGCAGTTGGAGTTCTATACCAACAATGCCTATACTGTAGGGGCGAGTACAGCTTACAAGCAGTTGCTTACGATGTGTAATCTTACATCGGGGGCATTCCAACGAGAGGTGCTGCGAAAGAAAGGCTTGCCGGATGATTTGATAATGAAGCGTATACAGCCTATCACTATCGAGGCGCACATGGTAGCCAACCCGTGGAGCAACTATGCCGTCTATCTGGTATCGACTATCTTGCCCGGTATTTTGGGACTCGTGGTGTTGATGCTTACGACCTTTGCTATCGGTTTTGAGCTTAAGTGCCGCACTTGTCATGAGTGGTTGCGTGCTGCAGGAGGTAACTATACCATTGCTATGATAGGCAAACTCATTCCCTATACGGTGTTGTATATTGTTTTGGGAATCGGTTGCGATGTGATACTCTTTAAGTTCATGCATTTCCCTGTCAATGGTTCGCTCACACGCTTGATGCTATCCATGGTATTGTTTATCTTTGCCATGGAGTCGATGGCAATTTGTATCATCGGGGCTTTGCCGACGCTTCGTGATGCGGTGTCTATCTGTGCGCTCTATGGTATGTTAGGGTTCTCGTTATCGGGCTTTACCTATCCGGTGATGAATATGCTTCCGGTTATTCAAGCATGGACGTATCTTGTGCCGCTGCGCTATTACTATCGTATCTATGTCAATGAGGCGCTTTTAGGTGCTCCTATGGCCAATTCGATTCCGCTTTGCTTGGGGCTGTGTGCGTTCTTTATCATGCCGCTCATTGTCTCTCCCCGCCTCTATAAAGCCATGCTCTATCAGAACTACCCGTTGAAATAGAGACAAGACAATGCAGAATGTACAATGCATAATGTACAATGCATAATGTAGACCGCCCTGCATATTAATTGTTAATTATTAATTGTTAATTAGAAAAAGGTGAATATCTGTCGTTTTCTATATACACAATGGCTTAAGGTCAAAGAAGCCGGTTGGGTATTCGTGGAGGAACTTCGCCGTGTCTTCCGTGACCCGGGTGTGTTGGTGATTTTTCTCTTGGCAGGCATTGCTTACCCGATATTGTACAACTGTATCTATTGGAAGGACAATGTCGAGAATGTACCCGTGGCGGTAGTCGATTTGAGTTGCTCGCCCGAGAGTCGTGCTTTCTTGCACAAGTGGAATGCTTGCCCGGATATTACGATTGCCTATAGCTGTACTTCTATGCAGGAGGCGGAGACATTGATGCGAGACCAAAAGGTGCATGGCATTATCTATTTCCCTTCCGACTATGCTGCCGCACTCAATTCCGGATTGGAGCAAGCGCATATCTCACTCTATTGCGATATGTCCTCTTTCCTTTATATGAAAGCTGTGTACTTGAGTTGTAACCAAGTCATGCTTGAGAGTATGCGCAATGTGCAGATCGACCGTTACGAGGCAATGGGCTATAGCGATGAGTTTGCATGGTCTTTGGTGCAGGACGCACCTTATACCGAGACGGCATTGTTCTGCCCATCGGGTGGATATGCATCATTCCTGATTCCTGCGGTGCTGATGCTCATACTCCACCAGACGCTTTTCTTTGGTATTTGTATGTTGGGTGGTACGGCGCGTGATGAGAATCGGCAATTGTTCCTGCTTCCGGGTACACGCCGTTCTGCCAGCGTATTCCGTATTACCTTCGGGCGTAGTATGGCGTATTTTGTCATCTATATGGCGCTTGGAGCTATCGACCTACTGCTTATTCCACGCTTGTTTGGTTTGCCGCATATTGGGAATCCGATAGACATTATGAAGTTCTATGTGCCTTTCTTGTTGGCAACTATCTATTTCTCAATGTCTGTATCGGTCTTTATCCGCAATCGTGAGAGTGGAATGGTACTGCTTATCTCCTCCACACTGATTTTCCTCTTTTTGGCAGGCGTATCGTGGCCGCAACAGATGTTGCCTAAGGCATGGCGTTATTTCAGCTACCTGTTCCCTTATACTTGGGGTGCTCATGGTTTTATTCATATCAATTCAATGGGAGCAACATTGGAGCAGACAAGCAAGGAGTATATCTCGTTGTGGATACTTACCGCCGGTTACTTTGTAGTGAATTGTGTTCTGTTGTTTGTCTTGGGGCATATTCATGACCGTAAGGTGCATGAGGGTACACTCGAGATGGAGGAAGTTGACTCCGAATCAGAGGTGTCGGAAGAAGAAATCCATATTGCAGATATTGATCCGGAAGACCTTACGGAGTTGGAATATATGTAAATGAAAGTAGCCATTCGGCTCAATGTATTATCGTAAAAAGCAACGGCAGTCCAACAAATCTGTTAGACTGCCGTTGCTTTATCTTGTATTGCCATTTTCACGCTACCATAACCCGTATCACAACCCCAAATTGCTGATCCATAGTAGTTTGAATTTGACCTATGGTCGTAACCGATTGTGTCTCATACCTTCTCTATCTATTAATCCTTATCTCCTGCGAGGAGTAGGAGAATCCATACTATCAGCGGAGAGATGAAGAAAGACAACAGTATCCACCCCAGCGGGTCTCGATGGCGGTGGCGTGCCATCTTGCGAGTGATACCAAAGTACAGCCAATAGCAGACATATAGTGCCAATGGTATCATCAACACCATCAGAATGGTACTGACTGTTTCGGAAAAAAGCAGAATAGAACTCAATATAGGCAACTCAATCTGCATGGTTTATTGCTTTGATTTACTAGTCGTTGTGACACAATATTCACGAACCGCATAAGGAGTACCTACATCACAATATTCACAATCCTACCAGGCACGACGATAACTTTCTTTGGCGTACCGCCGACTAAGAATTTGGCGGTTTGCGGGTCGGCGAGGGCTATACGCTCTACCTCTTCACGCGGGGTATCTTTGGCTACCTCTATCGTGAAACGCACTTTGCCGTTGAACTGCACGGGGTATTTCTGCGTGTTCTCTACCAAGTACGCCTCGTTGCATTCTGGCCATTGGGCGTCGCATACGGTCGTGTCATGTCCGCAGCGGTGCCATGCCTCCTCAGCAATATGCGGTGCGTAGGGTGCTAACAGCACAGCGAACACCTCCAATACGCTTTTCTTTGTGCAGTGCAGAGCCTGCAGTTCGTTCTGTGCAATCATGAAAGCAGGAATGGAAGTGTTGAACGAGAAGTTCTCTATATCCCAAGTTATCTTCTTGATGAGTTTGTGCAGGCTTCGCAGTTCGTCTGCCGTCGGGGCTTCATCCGAGAGCGTCTCATACATATTCCACAGGCGTTTCAAGAAACGATGTACCCCATCAATACCATTTGTGTCCCACGGCTTTGACATCTCAAGAGGGCCTAAGAACATCTCGTATAGGCGCAGGGTATCTGCACCGAACTTCGCTACTACATCGTCCGGATTGACCACATTGAACATCGATTTTGACATTTTCTCTATAGCCCATCCACAGCGGTACACACCGTCTTCTAGTACAAACTCGGCGTCTTTGTATTCGGGCAGCCATGCACGGAAAGCGTCGATGTCAAGTATGTCGTTGCTGACTATGTTTACATTCACATGGATCGGTTGCACCTTGCCTTTGTATTCCTCGCTGTCAATCAGCCCGTACGAGATATAGGTGTTTTGGCTGCCGACCAATCGATAAACAAAGTTCGACCGCCCCTGTATCATACCTTGGTTAATCAGTTTGCGGAACGGCTCGTCCTCGCAAATATAGCCGAGGTCGAATAGGAACTTATTCCAGAATCGGCTGTAAATCAAGTGTCCCGTAGCGTGTTCCGTGCCGCCGATATAGAGGTTCACTTGTCGCCAATAGTCGTTCGCTTCGTGGCTTACCAGTGCTTCCGAGTTGTGGTTGTCCATATA
>CAVKVE010000037.1:0-11507 GCA_963659655.1 Bacteroidaceae bacterium
CTAACTCCGGCATACCATACAAAATAGTCAACCTAATTTAGGACAAGACGGTAAGCCGATTAACAGTTAATAGTCAATAGTTAACAGTTAGCAATCAACCTGCAAACACGGGTCACCTACGGGTCAGATACGGGTCACCTACCTATCAGCATTCGCTCTGTCCCAATTTAAATTGATATAAAATGCTCCACTACGAAGGAGGCTGCCTAAGTTGTTTAGGCAGCCTCCTTCGTGTGTACGGCAATCAGTAGGAGAAGCAAATCGGTTTGACCCATTGGCATGGCGAATAGGGGCGCATAGCAAAAGTTCCGTGTAATTGTTTCTAAATCGAAACTATAGACAGAACAGGGCTATATACGGGAGAACTACTCGGCGGGGCGGAGGGTGATGGCGTAGCCACCCGAACCGGCTTCGGGAATGGTAAGGCAAGTTCGGGAATTTACCCGCTTCGTGGTGATGGTATACGCCTGCGGATTGGTGCGGTAATCGGCGTCCTTGGCATCGGCATAAATCGTGGCAATATACTTCTTTCCCTTGGGCAGGAATGAGAGCGAAATGCGCGAGGTGCGTGCCTGCTCGCCGTTGGTGCCGCCCACAAAGTACTCATCTTTTCCCTTTGTCTTGCGGGCAATGGTTACATACTCCATCGGCTCGGCCTCGAGATACCACGACTTGTCCCAATCTAATGCCACCTCCTCGATGAATCGGAACGCATCGGGGAAACGCTCGTAGTTCTCTATCAGGTCAGCCGCCATCTGCAGCGGGCTGTACATCGTCACATAGAGTGAGAGTTGGTTTGCCAGCGTGGTCAGGCAGTGGTTGTGATTGTTGGGGTTCATTTTGGACATATCCATCTCGAATATACCCGGTGTGTAGTCCATCGGCCCTCCGTTGAGGCGCGTGAAAGGCAAAATACAGGTATGCCCGGGACGTATGCCCATCATGGCTTGGTATTCCGACCCCATGGCAGACTCGTTGCCTATCAGGTTGGGGTAGGTGCGGCAGATACCCGTCGGGCGGGTGGCCTCGTGCGCATTGACCATGATGTGATGTTTCGCCGCCTCGGTGACGCAGTAGAGGTAGTGGTTGTTGAGCCATTGCGAGTAGTGCGTCTCGCCCACGGGTACGATGTTGCCCACATAGCCCGACTTGACGGCGGGGTAGTCGTAGCGGTTCATAAAGGTGTAGGCGGTGTCAAGGTGTCGCTCGTAGTTGCGGATCGAGGCGGAGGTCTCGTGGTGCATAATCATCTTCACGCCGTGTTCTTTGGCGTATTGATGCACTGCCTCCACATCGAAATCGGGGTAGGGGGTCACGAAATCGAACACATAGTCTTTTTGGTGTCCGAACCAGTCCTCCCAGCCGATGTCCCAGCCCTCCACTAATACGCCGTCAATGCCATGCTTCGCGGCAAAGTCGATATAGCGGCATACATTGGCGGTCGTTGCGCCGTGGTTGCCGTGCGGGTGGGCGTGGGCGTAGTCGGTCTCGCCCAAGTGGATGGAGGGGAAGTCGTTGGTGTACGACCAGCTGTGCATACCGTTAATCATCTCAAGCCATACGCCGACATACTTCATGGGGCGAATCCACGAGGTGTCCTCTATCTTGCAGGGGTCGTTTAGGTTGAGCGTCATGCGGTTGGCGAGAATATCACGGGCGTCGGTAGCAACCTGCACGGTGCGCCACGGGCTGTGACAAGGCGTCTGCATATAGCCTTTCTTGCCTTGGCTGTCGGGAGTGAGGAACGAGGTGAAGGTCAGCGTCGTGTCGTTCAGATTGAGGTGCATGCACGAGTAGTCGATCAGTGCCGCCTCGTGCAGGGTGAGCCATACGCCTTGGTCGGTACGGAGCAGGAGGGCGGTCTGCACGCCTGTGTCGGAGAACCCGCGTTGGCTGAGGTTATCCACCCGCTGCGACTCGTTGAGGCGGCGTATCTCGCTCAGGCGGGAACGGGTGTACATATACTCCTGCGTGTCGAAGTCGCCGGGTATCCAGTAGGCAGTGTGGTCGCCGGTCATGGCAAACTCGGTGCGTTCATCGAGGATGGTAAAGTAGCCCAAGCCCAACTGCGGGAACTCGTAGCGGAAGGCCAAGCCCTCGTCAAAGAGGCGGAAACGGACATAGAGGTAGCGGTCTTGGGGCTGCTGACGCACAAAGACGAGCATCTCATTGTAGTGGTTGCGGATGGCGTTCTCTTCGCCCCAAACGGGCGTCCAGGTTTCGTCGTGGGTGGTACGCTCGGTGTTGAGGATTTCGAAGCCGGTGAGCAACTGGTCGTGGTCGAGAACCAAGCCCAAACGAGAGGGACGGATAAGGGTATCACCGTCAAAAATGAGGTCATAATAGAGAGTTCCTTCGGGAGTGGTTCGGCAAGACGCCTGCAAACGACCATTGGGAGAGGTGAATTTCTCTGCCGAAAATGAGGTGCTTTGTGTTGCCGCCGATACGGAAATCGTCAGCAAAAAACAAGAGAATAGGATGGCTGCTTTTTTCATAAGGTATTTGCTTGGATAGATGAATGGAACAAAATGCCCACACAAAGGTATTAACTATTAACTATTGACTATTACCTGTTAATTGTTAATTATTAATTATTACTTGTTAATTGTTTATCGCCTTCAGTCGATAAACCTTGCATCCGTGGGCGGGGACAAGGGCTTCGAGATAACGCTGACGCCCGAGGTCTTGGTGCTCCCACAGGTCGCGCACCTGCATCGACTCTTCGCCCAAGGTGCTGACCGAGAACGAGCGCTTCTGCTCCAAATCCTCGCGGTTGAAGAACGCCACGATCCAATCGCCGTCGGACATTTGCCCCGTCCATATCTGGCTGTCGCTGCTGCTAAGGTCGCGCGAGAGCGGTTTGCCCACGAAGCCGTCCTTGTTGAGCGCCAACAGTTCTTCGTTCTGATAGAAGGTGACAAGGTGGTCGATGTTGCTCTCGTTGTATTGGTCGGCGCAGGCAACGGGTCCTCCCGCTACCAACTGCAGGCTGATGACCGAGCGGCACTCGTCGTCGCTGCTGAGCGTGTTGAGGCGAGTGAAGTCGCCGTCCAATATCAGCTTGCCCCGTCCCGATAGGTCGGAGAAATAGACCATGCCGTCGAACAGATTGTAGCAGGTGGGCCATTTGTCTTGGTCTATCTGCCCCCGACGGCGGTAGTAGGTGGCGTTGCCGTAATGCTCCATATAGGGGTCGGGGTCGTTGTCGGTCGTGCCGGAGAACGCACTCCACCGCCCGCAGAAGACATCGGCGTTGATACGCATCATGTTCATGTAGCGGGCTTCGAGTTCGGCGTAGTTCTTCTGGTTGGGCATCACGATAGAGGTGAAGACGCCGTACTTGGTGGCAGACTCGTTGATGTACTGCAAGGCGAGTTCGTACTCCTCACGCCCATAGCCGCGCCCGGGGTCGCCACCCATACCGGTGCCGGTCTCGAAGAGGCACATAAAGTCCATGCGGATGAAATTAACCCCTATGGAACTATAGTACTTGAAGAAGCCGTCGATATACTCTTTTGCGCCCGGGTGCGAGGGGACAATCCAATAGAATATCTCGTTCTCACGGGCGGCATCGGGGTGCTCCACTTGGTCGATAGTGGGGTCGTAGAGCAGGCTGCCGAGGCGGATGTTGGTACCCTCGATGATGATGTCGTCGTCGCCGTGCTTCCAAAGCGGGTTGTCATAGACGCCGAGTTTCAGCCCGTGTTGCTTGCAGAGGGCGACCAACTCTTTGAGCGAGTAGGCACCATAGTGGGTCATGTAGCCCTGCGCATTGTCGGCAGGCACATTGTACATCGCCTGAAAGCCGTCGGTAACAATCATGTCGTAGCCGTAGGGCAGCAGGTTCTCAGCCACCCACTCCACATTCGCCTCCATGGTGGCACGCGGCATCAGAATCGGATTGGTGCCTGCATGCTCGGCCTCGTAGCAGAACTCATAGACGGTCCAATAGAGCGGGGCTTTGGCTTCGGTCTTCACGGGGTCAACGACAGGGTCGTCGGGGACTTGGTCGATGCTCCAACCGGTGTTGGTGCGCTGCTCGCAGGCAGCGAGCGAAAAGGCAGCAAGGGCTGCGAGTAGGATATGCATGGTTCGTTTCATTGTTGCTGGAATTGAACGGTGAGGTCTAAGACATTGATGGTGATCTTGTATTTGCCCGAAGCGGACACCTGCCACTTCTGGTCGGGTTGGTCGTTGGCGGTATAGACGACAGGCGTTGGCTCGGAAGAGATAGGTGTGCCTGCCTCGGGGGCTATGAAGAATGCGCCCTCGTAGCTGCTCGGATTGAGCGGGAACTTAATCTCGCCGGCTGCCAAGTTGCCCGTCCATACGAACGAACCGTTGCGTGCCTCCGTGTCGTAGGAGAACTGCTCTCGGAAAGGAGTATCCCAGCCGCCCGGGGTGGCATCGCCGCAGAGCCAAATCTGCTTGTAGGGCAACTTATCAAAGTCCTCGTCACGGGAGAAGGTGACGGCGGGTACGCTCAGGTCGACCGAGATGGTATAGAGCCCGGTGGCGGACACTGCCCATTTGGAGTCGGGCGTACCGTTGGGCGCAAAGACCATAGCGGTGGTGCCTTCGGCTGCGGTGCCGTCCGTGGGGGCGAGCCAGAATGCTCCGTCGAAGCGACGGCTATTGACGGTCGGCTCGCAGAGGAATTTGAGTTCGCCCTCGCTGAGCAACCCGCTCCACGAGAGTGTGTGTTCCGACACTTGCTCCATGGCGATGGCACTGCCTAAATCCCAACCGTTGGCGGCACTGCCGAAGAGGTAGAGCGGCTCTGTTTCGGTCATGGTCAGCCCGTCGATGTCCGCCTCCACGATATAGAAGCCCGCGTGCGCTACGGCAATCGGGGTGGCGGCAGCGAGGGTGGTAGCGCAGAGGCTTCCCTCCGTATCGCCCTGCCCATAGACTTCGGCGGAGTCGGAACGCTCGGTGAGGAAGAGCAGGTCGCCCTTGGTGAGGGTGCCGACATAGCGGTAGGCGTTGCGTCCCGCTATCTTGCTCATTTCCAGTGCCTCGGTATAGGTGGTGCCGGCGGTGGTGGCGCTGCCCGCCATATAGAGTACGCTCGCATAGCCGACTGCCTCGAAGGTGACGGTGCTGAGCATGGGCTTAACATAAGTAGAAAGCCCTTTGGGGTGGGCAATGATTTCCGCCTCAAGCGGGCAGGTGGTGCCCGCCGCTATGCCCCAACGCTCAAGCAAGTCGTTGAGTGCTCCGTGCGTGAAACTGACCGATGAGCCGCCATCCACCAGCATGGGCGTGATAGAGGTGGCAAACTCGTTGTCGGCAATGTCCATCTTGAAATAGTACTCGTAGCCCGTTATGCCGTCGGTCAGGGCGGGAATGTCCCACGAGAAGGTGATGGCGGTGTCGGCACTCTGGGCGTGCGAGAGGTGGATACTGCTCGCCGAGGCACGCAGGTGCATGGTGTCCTCGAGGCGAGGAATGGTATAGTGCTCGCTCTCGGATTTGCAGGCGAAGAGTACGCCCGCTAAAGCCAATAGGAAAAGAATGTGCTTTCGCATAATAGGAGAGGTTTACCAATTCAACATTTAGTTCCAATAGGGCAGTTGGCGCAACTTCTGGTTTCGCTCTATCTGACTTTGGTGGATCGGGAACCAATAGTACTGTTTCCGATAGACGCGGGTCTGATAGGCGGTGAGCGTGAAGAAAGTTGCCTCGTCCTTGCCGCTGAAGTTCATCCCATATTGCGGGCCGTTGAGGGTTGCCTCGGCTTCCTTCCAGCGGCGCAGGTCGTCGTAGCGCAGTCCCTCGCAGCATAGCTCGACACGGCGCTCACGGTGTATGGCCTCCCGTAGGGCGTCTTGGGTCATATCGATATGAATCGCCGTAGAGGAGGTAGCGCCGGTGGTGTAGGGGCGAATACCGGCACGGGTGCGTATTTTGTTCAGATAGACCAGTATGTCGGGGTTCGTCGGGTCGCATTCGCACAGTGCCTCCGCATAGTTGAGATACGCCTCGCCCAACCGATAGAGTACGCCCGGCCGGTACTGGAAGTTGTTCTCCTTGACATGAGTCTTGGGGTGCACTTTCTTGCGGATGAGATAGCCGTTCTGCGGGGCATCGTGGGTGTGGATGTTGTCGCTGCCGCCGTTCAGGAAGTTGAAGGTGCGCTCCTCTTGCGTGAAAAAGGAGTTGTGGAACGACACGGCGGTATAGAATCGTGGCTCACGGTGGCAATACATCTTGTAGGTGTGCGGATAGGTGATATAGCCGCCGTTGACGCTCTCATCCCACGAGGTGGCGTCGGAGGTAATGCCGCTCTCCTCGTAGCCCGATGCTTCGTAGCCCGACTCCGAGTCGGTGATGGGCAGTCCGTTCTCCATAAAGAATGCATCCACCAACGATTGGGTGACGCCCCAACCGCCCGAGCCGCCCGAATTGGCGGGGGTGATGTGCTTCTCATACTCCGTATAGTCGCAGCCGCCGGGGCGCGCAAAGAGAATCTCGGTGTTGCCCTCATCGTATTGGCAGAGCAGGACATTCTGCACCGAGAGGAACGGGTCGATATCGCCGTTGGCGTTCTGCTCCTGATAGAGTCGGTGTCCTGCCGCCTCGGCGGTCTCGATGAGCAGGCGGGAGGCATCGGCAGCACGCTGCCAACGCGCGGGGTCGTAGGTCTGCGCGAATATCTCCTCGCCTTGGTCGTTAGTGTAGCCCGCATAGTCGGTGTTGCCGTTGACCAATGGCGATGCGGCATAGAGCAGCATACGCGCCCGCACGGCTAATGCCATCACCGAAGTGGCACGCCCGTATTTCTGTGCGCTGGTGTATTTGGCAGGCAGCTTGTCCGCCACGGCGAGCAGCGTCGAGTCGCACCAATCGATGACGGTGTAGTACGGCGCTTGCCCTATCTGCAGGTCTTCGGCGGTGGCATCGGTGTCGTAGAGAACATTGGGCGTGAACGGAATTGCGCCGTAGGTGTTGGCGAGCAGCCAATAGTAGTAGGCAATGAGAAATTCGCACTCCGCTTTCATGTATTCTACCTCTTGCGAGCCGATACCTTGGTCGGGCAGGGCATGGACATTTTGTATGAATATCTGCGCTTCGCGAATACGCTGCGGCAGCGTTGCCCAGTAGTTGCCGTCCCAGTCGCTGGTCGGTGTCCATTCGCCGAGGATAAAGGGAATGACTTTCCAGTTCCACTGACGCCAACGCTCGCTGGGCGTCATATCATCGCCGAGTACTTCCCAGCCGAGAAAACGCCCGTAGCCCATATAGGGGTCGGGAATGTCCGAATAGACCCCCGCTAACCACCCCATGGTGCGCGTCTTGTCGTTGAATACCATCTCGAGCGTAAGCTCCGTGTCGGGCTCTTTGTCGAGAAAACTACACGATGCAGCCGGCAAAAGGAGCAGCAGCGTGAGAACTATATAAGGGATTCGTTTCATAATGTGTTGCAATGGTTTAGAGTCTTAGAAGCCAATCTCAATACTTGCCATACCCGAACGCATGGCGGGGTAACGCAATCCGTCGTTGGTGTCCAATTCGGGGTCCCAGAGTTTGAACGACGAGAAGCAGAACAGATTGTTGCCCGAAATGGCAATGCGGAACTTCTTGGCGTGCATCTTTTCGAGTGCTTTCTTAGGCAGCGAATAGCCGACCTCAATGGTCTTGAGCCGCAAGAAAGACATATCTTTCTTCCACCAGGTGGAGGCAACATTGTTGTTGGTGTTGGTCGATTCGCTCAGGCGCGGCCAGAACACATTCTGCGAGGGGTTCTCCTCCGTCCAGCGGTCGTTGTAGTTGGTGAATACATTGCCCAACACGCCTTGTCCCGAGCCGGGGATGAAATAGTCGCTTCCGCCGATAATGCGCCAGGTGTCGCCCGTGCCTTGGAAGAATATGTTGAAGTCGAAGCCCTTGTATTCGAGGTTGCCGCCAAATCCGTAGATGATGCGGGGCGTGGTAGTGCCGCCGATATAGCCTTGGTCTTCGTCGGTTATCTTGCCGTCGCCGTTCTTATCAACATACTTGATGTCGCCCGGGCGCACGGTAGTGCCAAGCTGCGGAATGGGCAGGCCCTCCACCAAATTGCCGTCAGCGTCAAAGTCTTCGGCGGTGTATAGCCCGTCGGCAGTATAGCCCCAAAGCGTGTTGATCGACTGCCCCGTTTGGCTGCGATAGGTGCCTTTGACGGCTTCGGGTTCGTCTATCTCCAGAATGGTGTTCTTGGCGTAGGTGAAGGTGCCTCGTGCAGCCACCATCAGTCCGTTTTGGAATCGGTGGTTGTAGGTCAGCGATAGGTCCACACCTCGGTTATCCACCTTGCCGTAGTTGGCGTACGGCGTGCTGATAAATCCTGCTTGCGAGGGAATGGTGTTACGCTGCATGAAGATGTTGCTTCGCAGTTCTTGGAAGAAATCCACTTGCAGGTCAAGGTCGTTGTACAGCCCTAATTCCAAGCCGACATTTGCCTTGCGTGAGGTTTCCCAGGTCAGGTTCTCAACACCAATCTCGCCCTCCTGCACCCCGGTGTAATACACATCGCCCGTGTAGCCCCAGTTGTAGCCGTTGGCATTGTGGTTGATGGTGGTGATATAGGCAAAACGGCGCGAGCCTCCGATGTTGTCGTTGCCCACCAGACCGATAGAGCCGCGCAGTTTGAGTTTGGACAGCACCGAGCGGGCAGGCTCCATCCAGTGTTCCTCCGATATCAGCCATCCGATAGCCCCCGACGGGAAGAATCCGTAGCGATGCCCTTTGGCAAAGTTCTCCGAGCCGTTGTAGCCGAAGTTGAATTCCGCTACATAGCGACGGTCGTAGGTGTAGGATGCACGCCCTGCAATACCCTGATTGCGATAGGGTTGGTAGTCGCCGTTGTCGTAGGAGCGCAGGTTGTAGAGGAACAGCGCATCCACGGCGTGCTTCGAGGCAAAGGTGCGGTTGTAGGTCAGCGCAGCCTCAAAGTAGATACTGTTGTTGCCGTATTCGGCGCTATTGCTGTGGTCGAGGAACTCCGAGCCGTATTTCAGAATCGAATGCACCAGCTCGCCCTCGTCGTTACGCGATTTCGCCACACTGTAGTAGTCGGGCGTCTTGCCGCGCGTCATATAGGTGCGGGCAAAATAATCGAACGAGAAGGTGGCTTTGGCACGCAGACCGGGTGTGATGAATTTCAGGTCCTGCTCAATGGCAAAGAGCGACTCCAATTTGCCGCTTGTGCTGCGGTAGTAGCCGTTCTGCGTACACATCGCCCACGGGTTGTATCGGTTGGTGGAGGCCAAGGGAATCGTGCCGTCGGAATAGACCGCAGGATGCACAAAGGGCGGAGTTTCAAATGCCGTGGCAAAGACTTCGTCGGTCGAGGAGTTGGATTTGCGCAGCATCTGCAGGTAGCCGCCGATGTTGAATCGCAAGAGGGTGGTCTTCGTTACATCCAGATCCACATTGGCGCGCAGGTTGAATCGGTTGAGTTTCGACCCCGTGTCGTAGGACAGGGTCTCATCGGTCGCCATGATGCCCTTCTCGTGGTAGTACGAGCCGGTGAGCGAGTAGCGCAGACGCTCCGAGCCGCCCGCCACCGACAGGTTCGCACGGGTGGAGTAGGCCACCTCGTTGGTGATGGCATCCACCCAATCCACATCGGGGTATAGGTCACGGTCGTAGCCATAGTAGGTCTTCAGAATTTGGTCTTTGGTGAATAGCCGCTTGTTGGGGTCGGTTTGCAGGCTGTTGAGCAGGTCCATATACTCTGCTGCCCCGATAAACTGCGGCAGTTTGGTCGGCGTGGAGACCGATTGTTCCAATCGCAGCGATACCGATGGCGGGGCAACGCTGCCTCGCTTGGTGTTAATCAGTATCACACCGTTGGCGCCCCGCACCCCATACATGGCAGAGGCGGACGCATCTTTCAGCACGGAGAATGCTTCTATCTCGGCGGGGTCGATGTCGTTGAGCGAGCGCTCTACACCATCCACCAGCACGAGGGGGGTCGTGTTGCCCGAGAACGAGGCAATACCCCGAATCCAGAAGTCGGAGTTGTCGTAGCCCGGCTCGCCCGAAGGTTGCACGGCAATCACGCCCGCCAGCTGTCCGGCGAGGTTGTTGCTCATCGAGCGGGTAGAGCCCACCTGCAGTTTTTTCGGTTCGAGGGCTTGAATCGAGCCGATAACCGATAGTTTCTTTTGGTTGCCGTAGCCGACTACCACCACCTCATCGAGGTTCTCGGTCTCTTCTTCGAGGGTAATGAAGAAACTGATGTCGCTGCCTACGGGAAGGGTCTGCGTCTTGTAGCCCACATAGCTGATTTCGAGGCGCGATTGCTTGCTCGGCACATCCAAATAGAAGTGTCCGTCAAGGTCGGTCACCGTGCCGAGCGTAGTGCCTTGCACCTGAATCGTTACGCCGATGAGCGGCTCACGCTGCTTGTCCACTACCGTTCCGCTGATGTGTATGGCTGCGGCCTGTATAGACAGCGGCAGCAAGAGACATAGCAGCAACAGGGAATACGGTATCAATCGTATCGTGCGCATAATGGAAATGGTATTAGAAAAGTGTTCGAAAGATGTATTCGAAAAAATAGTATTCGAAAAAATAGTATTCGAAAAGTGTGTTCGAAAAAAAGGATTCGAAAAAAGGTATAGGCGGTTGCTTTTCCCGAACCGAGACCGAAGCAACCGCCGAATTGATTAGTAGCGAGCGCCTAAAAGGTCGTATGCTTTGTCGCCTCGCAGGATCAGAAGTTGCCCGTTGCGGAGCACCTTGGTGGCATCGCTCAGCTCAAGATGCAGGCATTTGCAGTCGCCATTGTCGGTCGGTGTCGTGCCTGCAACCACGAGCGTCATCGCTTTCAGGTCAAGCGTCAGCGAGTAGTTGCCCGCCGTGGTGACATTGAATTTCTTGTCATCGTTGTCGATAGCCTGAATGTTGAGGCTGCCTGTCGTCAGTTCTTCGTCGGCTATGGTCGCGCCAAATGCGTCGTTGGTGTAGTCCCACTTGTTGCCGCAGAACTTGAATGTGCCTGCCTTCAGGTCGCCTGTCCATGTAAATACGCTGTCTTCCGTTGCGCTGAGGCTCATCTCAATACCGTTCTCGTCAAAGTTCCAGCCGCCCACTGCGTCGCCTATCATCCACATCGTGGTCAGTTTGTAGGGTGTGAGGATCAGCGTGCCGGCAGCAATATCTATTGCCACGCTGAATTTAGTGTCTGCTGCGAGCGTGGTGTGGTATTTCGGGTCGCCGCTTGCGGGCTTCACGAGCGAGAATGTGCCGACTGCGGTAATCGCCTCGCCGTCGGTTTGCGGCCCATACTGCGTACCCCAATCTTTTTTCGCCAAGAATTTCAGTTCGAGGTCGGTGCCTGCCTTCAGCGTCAGTGCACCGGCATACTTGCCGTATTCTGTCTCGGCTATCTCAATAGCGTCTGCCGGTGTCCAGCCTGCTGTGGTAGCCGTGCCGATGGCGTAGAGCCCTGCTTCCGGATAGACATCCGCTGCCGCAATCCCTTGGTCGGGCAGGTCGGTTCCGTCAGCCACTAC
>CAVKVE010000037.1:11745-13627 GCA_963659655.1 Bacteroidaceae bacterium
GGCATGCCGAGGCTATAGTCGCCCGTCACGGCAGGCCCCATCAGATAGATACGCGTAGCGTTGGCTACAGTGATATTGCATGCCAAAAAAGCAGCAAATAACAATTGGTAGAATTTTGTTTTCATGGTGTAGTAGATATTGGTTAATAGTGTGTTTTTCGCCGTGGGTCTTTCCCTTTCGGCACTGCAAAAGTAGTATGTATCGCGTGAGCGTGCAAGGGTCGGGAGTGTTTTGGGAGTTGCATTTGAAATCTAAATAGCAGAATATCAATCGAAAGACAATTTTTGTATGTATTGTTTTGGGAGTGGTAATGGTGTTTGTTTTTCCCGAAAGATTTGTGTATTTCGGAATAATGTGCTACCTTTGTGGTGTTTAACCTATTGCATACCATGTTCCTCCTTTTCTCTATCTTGTTGCGGCTCGATACCGCCGTTGTCAATCGGCCGCAGTATATTGCTGCCCGTGAGCAGCGTATTGCCACCACCACCATGCTCTATCAGGTGGCGGAGGGCGAAACCAAGTATCGTTTTGCGCAGCAGCTTTATACCGCCTACGAGGGGTTTGACAACGATTCGGCGCTCTTCTATGCCGAGCAGAGCTTGTGGTTGGCAAGGCGGTATATGGATGCGGCAGCCGTTCAGCGCTCGACGGTCTGCCGTGCGCAGTGTATGGCTATGGCGGGGAATTATCGTGCTGCGTTCGAGCAGCTGCAGTCGCTCGAGGGTCGTGTTTTGCCCGATGTGGCGAATCTCTACTACAAGGTGCTGAGCCTGACCTATATTTGGCAGGCGGAGTTCACCACCGTGCAGGCGGAGCGTGATTCGGCTCGCCGGCAGATTCTGCCGCTTCGTGCGTGTATTTTGGAGACCGAGACCGATCCGGTTTTTTATGCGCAGGAGGCTGCGCTCATGCGTATGGAGCAGTCGCCCGCTGAGGCGATTGCTATTTTGCGGCCCGTCTATTGGCAGCTGCCCGAGTCGTCCGATAGCATCCGCTATTTGGCGAATACGCTTGGTTCGTGCTATTTGCGCCTCTACCGCGAGACCGACGACACAGCATTGCAGGACACGGCGTTGTACTATTTTGCCCAATCGGCAATCTGTGATATGCAGCACGGGGTGTTGGAGCATGCATCGCTCCGTGAGGTGGCGCTCATCTTGTTTCAGCGGGGCGATGTGGAGCGGGCGTATCAGTATATGAATTGCTGTATCGAGGATGCAGCCCGCAGCAAGGCGCGCTTGCGCACTATCGAGATGGCGGGCGATATGCCCCTTATTCTCAATACCTACCGCCGCATGATACACGAGCAGCAGCGCAGGCAGCAGTTGTTGATTATTTCTCTCGGCGTGGCGGCAGGCGTGCTGGGTTTGGTATTGATAGGGTTGGCGGTGCTGCTCTTTCGTTGGCGTGGGGCGAACCGACAGCTTTCGCTGCTCAATGGTCAGCTGCAGGACATCAACCAACGGCTGTCCCTTGCCAATGCACAGCTCAAGGACTCCAATCGTATTCGTGATGCCTATGTGACGCGCTATATGAGTGAGTGTTCGCATATCATCGAGGCAATGTCGCAGTACCATAAGACCCTTTTGCGGGCCTCGCTCGCCGACCAGCCCAAAAACTTGTTTCAGCTCATCAAATCCACGGAGGTCATCGACCGCACGCTGCGGGAGTTCTACAACCACTTCGACGAGACGTTCCTCTCGCTTTTCCCGCATTTTGTGGCGGATTTCAATACCCTTTTGCGTCCCGAAGAGCAGTTCCCGTTGCCGCAGCAGGGGCATCTCTCTACCGAGTTGCGCATTTTTGCGCTCATCCGTTTGGGCATCACCGATTCCGAAGACATTGCCCATTTCCTGCGCCTGTCCGTGAAGACGGTCTATAA
>CAVKVE010000037.1:14035-18677 GCA_963659655.1 Bacteroidaceae bacterium
CATTCCTATAGTGCAACCCATTCCGTATAGATAGTCAATACATTCCATATAGATAGTGCAATACATTCTATATAGATAGTGCAATACATTCTATCAGTATAACTTATATATGAATCGATGAAGAATTTTGTAGAAGAACTACGCTGGAGAGGCATGCTCCAAGATATCATGCCGGGTACCGAAGAACAACTGAACAAAGAAGTTACCGCAGCCTATGTGGGCATCGACCCGACGGCAGACAGCCTTCACATCGGGCACCTGTGCGGTATCATGATGCTGCGCCATCTGCAGCGTTGCGGGCATAAGCCTATCGCTCTGATAGGCGGCGCTACGGGCATGATTGGCGACCCGAGCGGCAAGTCCGCCGAGCGCAACCTGCTCGACGAGCCCACTCTCCGCCACAACCAGGAATGCATCCAACGCCAGTTGGAGAAGTTCCTCGATTTCCACTCCACGGCTGCCAATGCAGCGGAGTTGGTCAACAACTACGATTGGATGAAGGACTACACCTTCCTCGATTTCGCCCGCAATGTGGGCAAGCTCATCACGGTCAACTACATGATGGCGAAAGACTCGGTCAAGAAGCGTTTCAATGGTGAGTTCTCGCAGGGTATGTCCTTCACCGAATTCACCTACCAGTTGCTGCAGGGCTACGACTATGTCTATCTCAATAAGAACAAGGGCTGCAAGCTCCAGATGGGCGGTAGCGACCAATGGGGCAATATCACGACGGGTACGGAGCTTATCAAGAAGATGGGCGGTGGCGAGGCGTATGCGCTCACTTGCCCGCTGATTACCAAGGCCGATGGCGGCAAGTTCGGTAAGACCGAGAGCGGCAATATATGGCTCGACCGTCGCTATACTTCGCCCTACAAGTTCTACCAATTCTGGCTCAATGTGGGCGACGAAGACGCCAAGCGTTATATTAAGATATTCACTTCGCTTGAGAAGGAAGAAATCGACGCTCTGATAGCCGAGCACGACCAAGCGCCCCACCTGCGTGCGCTGCAGAAGCGGCTCGCCAAGGAGGTCACGATTATGGTGCATAGCGAGGAGGACTACAATGCTGCCGTAGAGGCAAGCAACATCCTTTTCGGTAACGCCACGGCCGAGGCACTCCACAAGTTGGACGAGGAGACGTTCCTCCAAGTGTTTGAGGGCGTGGAGCGTTTCGAGGTCAGCCGCGATGAGTTGGCAGCGGGTATTGCTCCGCTCGATTTGCTGGCCGAGAAGACGCCTATCTTCCCCAGCAAGGGCGAGGCGCGCAAGACCATCCAGTCGAACGGTTTCTCGATGAACAAGGAGAAGCTGACCGACCCGCAGACGCCCATCACCACAGCGGCTCTGCTTAACGATAAGTACATTCTTTTCCAGCGTGGCAAGAAAAACTATTATCTTGTTATCGCCAAATAGTATTGGGCGAACTGTCGAATCGTGCATTTCGGCAGTTCGCCTTTTTTAGAGGAATTCATAGAGGTTCCTTTTGTATTTCACTGTAAATTAACGGACAACATGATGAAACGACTTCTTTTACTCGGCTCGTTGGTGGCACTTAATGTGTCGGCGTGGGCTTGTACCAATTTTATTGCCGGCAAGGACGCCACCACCGATGGCTCTACGCTTATATCGTACGCTGCCGACAGCTATTCGCTGTATGGTTTTCTGCATTTCTCGCCTGCTGCAGACTATCCGAAGGGTGCTATGCGTGCCATCACCGATTGGGACAGCGGTAAGCCGCTCGGCGAGATACCGCAAGTGGAGCATACCTATAGCGTGGTGGGCAATATGAACGAGCATCAGCTCACCATCGGCGAGACCACATGGGGTGGCCGTGAGGAGTTGTGGGATACGACGGGTATCGACTACGGGAGCCTTATCTATATTGCTTTGGAGCGTTGCAAGACGGCTCGTGAGGCGATAGCCTGCATGACGAGTCTGGTTGAGCAGTATGGTTATGCCAGCGAGGGCGAGACTTTTTCCATAGGAGACCCGAACGAAGTCTGGATTATGGACATGATAGGCAAGGGAGCAGGCCAGAAGGGTGCCGTTTGGGTGGCTACCCGTGTGCCGGACGATTGCATTTGCGCCCACGCTAATCAGGCTCGTATCACCACTATCGATTTCAAGGACAAGGCCAACTGGCTCTATTCCAAGGATGTGGTCAAGTTTGCCCGCCAGAAGGGCTATTTCACGGGCAAGAAAGACACCGAGTTCTCTTTCCAGGCAGCTTATGCTCCGTTCGATTTTTCGGGGCTGTATGTCTGCGAGGCACGCGTGTGGAGCTTCTTCCGCCATTTCTCTGACGATATGGAGCAGTATTTCGATTACGCTACGGGCAAGACCTTCCTCGCTACGGGCGGTAAGGATGCAGGCACGCCCATGCCGCTCTATATTCGCCCCAACCACAAGGTAAGCGTGCAGGAGTTCAAGGAGTGTATGCGTGACCAGTACGAGGGCACGCCGCTCGATATCACGCAAGGCACCGATGCCGGTCCGTGGAATACCAAGCTGCGTTACGGTTCGCTCACCTTCAAGTTGGACAGCGTTTCCTATTGGTACGAGCGTCCGACGGCTACGCAGCAGACCGCTTGGTCGTTTGTGGCACAGATGCGTGGCTATGCCGACCCCAAGGTGGGCGGCATCTTCTGGTTTGGCGTTGATGACGCAGCCACCAATGTCTATGTCCCGATGTATTGCCGAATCAATCGCGTGCCGGAGTGCTTTGCCGAGGGCAACGGCGACCTCTATACCTATTCGCCTACTTCGGCATGGTGGACATTCAATGTAGTGGCGAACTGGGCTTATACCAAGTATTCCCGTATGCGCCCCGATATTCAGAAGGTGCAGTCGGCTTTGGAGGACAAGTTCAATACACAGGTGCCGGGTGTGGATGCACAAGCCGCCCTGTTGAGTGATACGGAGGCACGCGATTTCCTGACCAACTACAGTTGCGCCCAAGCCGACAACACCATGGTAGAGTGGCAGCATTTGGGTATCTATCTGATTACGAAGTATTTGGATGGGCAGGAGCGCAAAGAGGAGAATGGTCAGTTCAAGCGCAATGCGTATGGCGAGCCGACCGGTCCCAATCGTCCTGCTTTCCCCGAACCCTATTTACGAACCATCAAAAACGAAGTAGCTCATGAATAATCTCAATCCGCGCGAGGTGTTCGACATCTTTGCGCAAATCAATCAAGTGCCTCGCCCCTCTAAGCACGAGGAGCGTATGTCCCAATGGTTGCAGGATTTTGCCCGCCGGCACGGCATCGAGTGCGTGGTCGATGATGCCATGAATGTCATTCTACGCAAGCCCGCCACGGCAGGCTATGAGGACCACGAGGGGGTTATTCTGCAAGCCCACCAGGACATGGTTTGCGAGAAAAACGGCGATGTAGCGCACGATTTCTTGCACGACCCTATCGAGACCTACATAGATGGCGATTGGCTGCGTGCCAAGGGCACCACGCTCGGCGCAGACGATGGCATCGGCGTGGCGATGGCGTTGGCGATTATGACAGACCCCGACCTGAAGCACCCCGCTTTGGAGTGCCTTTTTACGGTGGATGAGGAAACAGGTCTTACGGGAGCTTTCAAGCTCAAGGACGGCTACCTGCAGGGCAAGCGGCTTATCAATATTGACTCGGAGGACGACGGACAGATCTTTATCGGCTGTGCGGGCGGTATCGATACGCTCGCCAAGATGCACTATCAGCCGCAGCCGATTTCCGATCCCGATCAGTGGCAGGCAGTGCGCCTGACGGTGAACGGTCTGCTGGGAGGTCACTCCGGCGATGATATCAACAAGGGGCGTGGCAATGCCAACAAGATAATTGTTAATTTCCTGTACCAATTGCAGGCGAAGACCGACTTCCTGCTCGCTTCTATCGAGGGCGGCAACCTGCGCAACGCCATTGCGCGCGAGGCGGAGGCAGTCATCTGTGTGCCTAAGTCGTATATCGACAAAATTTCGGTGGATTGGGCGGCTTATGCCGAAGCAGTCCCGACGGAACTTGCCGACAACGAGACCGGACTGACTATGGAATTGCACGAGACGGCTCTGCCCGCCTCGGTCATCCCCGATAAGCAGGCGCACCAACTGATATTGGCGCTATTCAACTGCCCTCATGGTATGATTGCCATGTGTAAGGACATGCCCGGACTGGTCGAAACCAGCACCAACCTCGCCAGCATAAAAATGAAGCGTGAGCCTGCAGACTCATCTACCTATCCCGAAGGAGCGCCTTATGTAGAAGTGAATACGAGCCAGCGTTCCTCCGTAGAAGCCGAGAAACACCACATCAAGAACCGTGTGGAGCACAGCTTGGCGATGGCTTGCGATGAGGTAACGCACGGTGACGGCTACCCGGGTTGGGCGCCTAATGTGCATTCTGCTCTGCTGGAAATCACGAAGAAAGCCTATACCGACCTCTTTGATGCCGAGCCGCAGGTGTTGGCCATCCATGCCGGTTTGGAGTGTGGTCTGTTCTTGGAGAAGTATCCGTACCTCGATATGGTCAGTGTCGGCCCTCAGATGTATGGGGTGCATTCCCCGAAGGAGTGCCTTAGCATCTCTTCTACAGAGCGCTGCTATCGCTGGCTCCGCCACATCCTCGAACTCTCCTAATACTTACTTAGTACTTAC
>CAVKVE010000038.1:0-18527 GCA_963659655.1 Bacteroidaceae bacterium
CGTGCCGATACGGTCGTACTGATGCTCCGCAAACGCCCATGTACGGGTGGTGGCATTCATAGGATTGGTACATTGCAGGTTTCCCTGCGAGAAATAGACCTGCTTGTCGGCAGCGACAGAGAACAGACCATTGACGGCTCCCGTGGGGGCTGCCGCCTGAGCCGTTGCACACAAAGAGGCGACAACAGCCAAAACAAAGGAATAAAAACGGTTCATATTCAGATTGCTTTTGGATTATGTTAATTATAATGGTCAATGATAAGAAGTTCCTAAGGTAAAGGTAAGGCAAAGGTACGGCAAAAACGGCAGACACACAAATTTTAGTTAAGATTACAAGGGCTGATTTGGGTAATTTTGCAACAATCCGTAGTGGAAAAATAAAATATATTTATTACGAGTTGGGCGGCGAGGACATGGCGCAAGGGCGCATTAGCAGAGAGAAAGGCGGGAAGCAGGGCGATTGCATACTGGGGGGGGTAAAAGGGAACGCAAAATTGGACATAAAAAACATAGAGAAAAAGCACATTTTTTGTGGAGTCCATCGGAATCGTTTCGGATTTGGGAGGTCGGATTTGGATATGATAGAAAAAAGTCGTACCTTTGTGGGCTGCAACGAAATGAAGCTCGGCTGCAACAAAATAGAACGATAGCACGACCCTAAAAGAATAAGTAAGGACACACTGCTTTACAAAAGACACGCAGCAAAGCATTTGGGAAACATAATCAGAACTAAGTTTCGGACAGAACAGAACAGAACTACTAAACAGAACTAAGTTCGGAACAAAAAGTTCGGAACAAAACAGAGCCACCAACCCCTATATATGGCGAAATATACCTATCTCGATACAATAAACACCCCCGCAGACCTGAAAAAACTGCGATTGGAGGAACTGCCTACCCTATGCGCAGAACTCCGCCAATTCATCATTGAAGAACTGAGCCACAACCCCGGACACTTGGCTTCCTCGCTCGGCACGATAGAGCTGACCGTGGCGCTGCACTATGTGTTCAACACGCCCGAAGACCGATTGGTGTGGGATGTGGGGCATCAGGCCTACGCACACAAGATACTGACCGGACGGCGGGAACGATTCCATACGAACCGACAATTCAAAGGACTGGCGCCCTTCCCGCTGCCTGCGGAAAGCGAATACGACGCCTTCATTGCCGGACACGCAAGCAACTCCATATCGGCGGCACTCGGTATGGAAATAGCCGATGAGCTGCAAGACCAACGCACCCGAAGCGTGGTCGCCATAATCGGCGACGGCGCCATGACAGGAGGACTGGCCTTCGAGGGACTGAACAACACCTCGATGAACAAGAACAACCTGCTCATCATACTGAACGACAACAACATGGCCATTGACCCGCTGCACGGCGGATTCACGGAATATCTGCTGAACCTGACCACCGGCGAGCGATACAACCGATGGCGATGGAAACTATACCAATTGGCCGTGCGGCTGCACCTGATAGACGACCAAAAGAAACAGCAAGTGCTGCGCCGATCGAACAGCCTGAAAGCCACCCTGACGCACCAAACAAGCAACATATTTCAGGGACTGAACATCCGCTATTTCGGCCCCGCAGACGGACACAACGTCATCCAATTGGTGCGCATACTCAAAGAGATAAAGAACCACCGAGGGCCGAAAGTGCTGCACATAGTAACCACAAAAGGCAAAGGCTATGCGCCCGCCGAAAACGACCCTACAACCTGGCACGCACCGGGCGAATTCAATGTGCAAACCGAAGAGCGTACCTGCACGCAGCAAGCGGCGCAACCGCTATGGCAAGATGTGTTCGGCGAACAACTGCTGGCACTCGCCCAAGCGAACAAAAAGATAGTGGGCGTGACCCCCGCCATGCCCTCGGGCTGCTCGATGTCGATCATGCAAAAAGAGCTGCCCGACCGAGTGTTTGACGTGGGCATAGCCGAAGGACACGCCGTGACCTTCTCCGCCGGTATGGCCAAAGAGGGATTGGTGCCGTACTGCAACATCTACTCGACCTTCATGCAACGAGCCTACGACAACATCATTCACGATGTGGCACTGCCCAATCTGCATGTGGTGCTCTGCGTAGATAGAGCGGGCATTGTGGGCAACGACGGAGCTACCCACCACGGACTATTAGACTTGGCCTATCTGCGGCCGATACCGAATCTGTCGATATGCGCCCCACGCGATGCGGAAGACCTGCGGGAGATGATGACGCTGGCGGAGAAGCTGACGGGCCCCATCGCCATACGATACCCGCGCGGACGGAGCCTCAGCCACACAGAACGACAAGCCGTGGAATATGGGAAAGGCGTACGGCTGCAACAAGGGAAAACGACCGCCGTGCTATCGATAGGCGCTATCGGCAACACCGTACAAGAGGCATTGGCACGGCTCGAAAACGGACAGGAGATAGGACACTACGATATGCGGTGGCTCAAGCCGCTCGATGACGACCTGCTGCACGAGATAGGCAAACAATACAGCCAAATCGTGACCGTGGAAGACGGCATGATAAACGGCGGATTGGGCTCTGCCGTGCTGGAATGGATGGCCGACCACGGATATCAACCGAAAGTGGTGCGATTAGGCGTGAAAGACCAATTTGTGGAACACGGAAGCACCGCGGAACTATACCAAATGCTCGGACTGGACGCCGAAGGGCTGGCACACTCGATAGAAGAAGCCGCCCATAACGCAAAAGCATAGAAACCAACGCCATACAGAAAGGAACGATATGCGAGTAATCATTGCAGGAGCGGGAGAAGTGGGAACGCACTTGGCGAAACTGCTCTCTCAAGAAGATATGGAAATCAGCCTGATGGACGAGAGCCAAGAACGATTGGGATTCTTGGACTCGGACTACGATATGCTGACCAAAGTGGGTAGCCCGACCTCGATACACGACCTGCGCAACATAGGCGTGAAAAATGTCGACCTATTCATTGCCGTGACGCCCGTAGAAACGGAAAACATCACATCGTGCCTGATAGCCAATCAATTGGGCGCCAAACGAACCCTCGCCCGCATAGACAACTACGAATACCTGCTGCCGGAAAACCGAGGGCTATTCGAGGAAATGGGACTCAACCACCTCATCTACCCCGAAGTGCTCGCCGCCAACGAGATAGAGGAATCGCTGCGCACGAACTGGATGCGATTCCACCTGTCGCTCTGCAACGGAGCACTGGAACTATGCGTGGTGAAAGTGCGGGAAGGAGCGGCTGTGGTGAACAAAGCATTCTGCTCGGGCATATACAACCACGGACGATTCCGCATCGTGGCCATCAAGCGAGATAGCGAAACGATCATCCCACGAGGAAACGACCAAGTGCTGGCGGGCGACGTGGTGTATGTGGTGTGCAACAAAGAAGAGATGGAGTTCCTTCGGGAGCAGCTCGGCAAACACAAAGGAGAGATACACAACATCATCTTCTTTGGCGGCTCGCGCATTACCCGCAAAGCGGCACTGTCGCTACCCGACGACCTCGACATAAAGATACTGGAAACCGACCGAAAAATATGCAACCAACTATCCGAAAAACTGCCGCATGCGCTGATAATCAACGCCGACGGCTCGGATATGTCGGTGCTAAAAGAGGAAGGAATACAAGACGCTGACGCCTTTGTGGCCGTAACAGACAGCTCGGAAGCGAACATATTTGCCTGCCTCGCTGCCAAACGATTCGGCGTGGGAAAGACCATTGCCGAAGTGGAAAACATTGACTACATACCGATGGCGGAGGCACTGGATATAGGCACCGTGCTGAACAAAAAGACCATTGCCGCCTCGTACATCTATCAGATGTTGCTCGATGCCAATGTGCTGAACGTGCATAACCTAACCAGCGCAGACGCCGAGATAGTGGTGTTTGTTGCCAAAGAGGGAAGCCGTATCACGCGCGGAAAAGTGCGGGATATGGAGCTGCCGGAAGACACCAACATAGGCGCTATCGTACGAGCCGGCGAGGGCATACTGGTGAACGGCGAGACGGAGATAGTTGCCAACGACCAAGTGGTGGTATTCTGCAAACGGCACGTGCTGCGACACCTGGAACATTTCTTCAAATAGGACTACCCTATTGGGGGAAACGGCGAAAAAGCAAAAAAACACGGAACAAACTCGTCCATTCGGATGAATTGGCAGAAACAGAAAAAACATAGTAAGACCCGCAACGAACAATGACCCGCACATTTAATTGGAAACTGGTATTCAAGACCATGGGAGTGCTGCTCTGCTTGGAGGCACTCTTTATGCTGGTGCCGACCTTTGCGTCGTGGGCCTACAACGAGCCGGACACCGGAGCATTTCTGGTATCGACCGCCCTGACATTGGTGGGCGGACTGGTGGCATTCGCCATAGGCCGGAAAGCCGCACGGCGAGTGGGCGAACGGGAGGGATACTTCATTGTGGCCACGGTATGGGTCGTATATTCGGTTTTCGGCATGCTGCCCTACTGGCTGAGCGGGGCGATAACAAGCCTGACGGACTGCTGGTTTGAGACCATGTCGGGATTTACGACCACCGGCGCTACGGTGATACCCGATGTAGAGATAATGACGCACGGCATCCTGCTATGGCGGGCACTGAGCCAATGGATAGGCGGCATGGGTATCATCGTGCTGAGCGTGGCGATACTGCCGATGTTCGGATTAGGCGGAATGCAGCTGTACGCCGCCGAAGTGACGGGGGTAAGCTACGAGAAACTGTCGCCCCGAATTGCCGACACCGCCAAACACATGTGGGTGACCTACATTGCCCTGACGGCCGTGGAAACCGGACTGCTGTGGTGCTTCGGAATGACGGGATTTGACGCCGTCTGCCACTCGCTATCGACCATCTCGACGGGCGGATTCTCGACCCGAAACCTGAGCGTGATACACGACGGGGCGGCGATACACTACACGATAGCGGTGTTTATGTTCCTATCGGGTATCAACTTCACGCAACTGATATACGCATTTCGCGGGAAACCGTCACGCCTGCTGCACGACGAGGAAACACGCTGGTACGCCGGCGCTGTGGCAATATGCACCGCAGCACTGACTATCGGACTGCTGATACACTACACGGCACACGAACCGCTGCTCGCCGTACAAAATGTGCCGAGCTTCTTTGCGGCATTGGAGCGGGCATTCAGGAAGAGTTTCTTTATGGTGACCTCAGCGATGACAAGCTCCGGATTTGCGGCAAGCGACTATATGAGCTGGCCACCGATATTCTGGGTGATGGTATTCTTTATAATGTTCACGGGGGCTTCCTCCGGGAGTACTTCGGGAGGTATCAAATGGGTACGCATCGGAATATTTGCCAAAAGCGCCATGGTGGAACTGAAACGACGCATTCACCCCAACGCCGTAGTGCCCGTGCGATTCAACGGACGCACCGTATCGGAACAGACCGTCAGCAACGTGATGGCATTTATGTTCTTCTATATACTCATCATTGTGGTGGCGGTAGTGATTTTTGCCGCATCGGGGGTGACCTTTGACGAAGCTATCGGAACGGCGGTGTCGGGAATCGGAAATGTGGGCGTGAGCATCGGACAATTCGGCCCCGTAGGCACCTACGAACATTTCCCGACCATAGCCAAATGGACGATGACCTTTGTGATGCTGATTGGGCGTCTGGAGATATTCACGGTGCTGCTGCTATTCACCAAAGCCCTGTGGCATAAATAGATACGGAATGTTCCTATGCCGCAAGCGGCAAGAAAAATAAAGAAAAACAGATATACTAAATACTCTGATTATCTGACTGCTACGATAGCAAGACGAACAGAAATAGATACGGACAAAAAGTCCATGGACAGGTATTAGGAACGGATTTTTCAGGTATTCATCCAAAAGAACAAAAAAGATAGGTATGCGCCCTCGTAAGATTGCTGCATTTTTCGGGTTGTGTATCGCGCTACTGGGCGTGCTATGCGTGGTATTCCCCAAACAGCCGATTCGGATAGGTTCGCTCTCGCTGAGATGGACCTCCTTGGCGTCGGTATTAGACTTAGAAAAGCCGACACCCAAAGCACTCGGCAGCGATACGCTGACGGACTATGCCGCATTGGAGGAATGGGAAGCCATTGAACAGACCGACAGCATTGCTACGGCTGACACTACAGCCACGACAGCGGAAACGAAACAGTATGCAGCAGAAGAATTAGTGGATGAAACGGCTACAACCGCCACCGGCGACACACGGGTGTATCTGGCAAAATTCTATGCGGCGCTGAAAGATACGCACCACCAATCGGTGCGCGTGGTGCATTACGGGGACTCGCAGATAGAGGAAGACCGCATGACGCTATCGATACGGCGGGCACTGCAAGAACGCTACGGCGGCGGGGGCGTGGGACTCATTCCGCTGCAACAGACCATCCCGACCCGCACACTGAAACAAACACTGACCATCAGCGGGCGAACGGCGACCATACAACAAGGCATCACACGCAACATAGTCTATGGGCCGAAAAACATGCGGCGACAAGACGGACTATACGGCGCCATGGGGCAAGTGGCCATACTGAACGACTCAATACAGAAAGGCTCGGAACAGGTGACGCTCCATGTAGAACCAATCAGCCGAGAGCGACACACGGAGAGCTATTTCAACCGAATACGGGTGTGGGCGGACGGAGAGATCCGAATGGTGACCGCTGCGGGCGACACGCTGCCTGCCACCAAAACGATAGCCCTGCGGGACAGCACGACAAGCTATACGCTATCGCTAAGCGGGCGGGGGCAAGTGTATGGCATCTCGCTCGAAAAGGAAAACGGAATAACCGTGGACAACATTCCGATGCGGGGATGCTTGGGGACTGTTTTCCGCAGCATGGACCGCCAACAGCTGACGGAATTCTACCGACAGACCCACACACGGCTCATCATCCTGCAATTTGGCGGAAATGCGATCCCATTCAATGAGCAGCCCTCAACGATTCGAGGCATTGTGAATCAATTGGAACAACAAGTGAGCTATGTGCGCTCGTGCGCACCCCAAGCAAGTATTTTGTTTGTGGGACCGGGCGATATGATAACCCTGCAAGACGGCGAACCGATGACCTACCCGCTGCTGCCCTATATGGACCGGCTATTAGAAGAGATGGCCCAAAAGGAACATATTGCCTACTACAGCCTCTATAAGGCCATGGGCGGGCGCAATAGCATGATAGACTGGCAACGACGAGGACTCGCCGGCTCGGACGGAGTGCATTTCACCCGCAAAGGAGCGGAGATAGCGGGACAAAAATTGGCGGAATGGCTACTGGAACAACCCGCTACGCCAACCGCTGCGACGGACAGCCTGACGGACAGCCAAACACCATCGGATTTGACAACGGACACCTCGCTACATTCTAACTCAGCACAAGCAGCAACGGAATAAAGACATGCAGTTTCTACACCATATTTTCGCATTTGACAGCAACAGCCCGCTGCTATTCACGCAATTCTATTTCTGGGCGTTCTTTGCGATTGTCTATGCGGTATTCGCCCTGATAATGGAAGCCTGCCCACGCTACAGAGGCAACGGACGGCTCCACCTGCGCAACATATTTCTGATGTTTGTATCGTGGTTCTTCTACTACAAGACCTGCGGTATATTTCTGCTGATACTGGCATTTGTGACGCTATCGGACTGGCTGATAGCCAAACAGATATACCGCTGCAAAAACGACGGGAAGACCACACGAGTAGATAGGGCGAAGGTATGGCTCGTGGTATCGGTGGCCATAGACCTCGGACTGCTCGCCTACTTCAAATATGCGTACTTCTTCACGAACATGCTGAACGATATGTTCGGCTGCCACCTGCAAGTGTTCGACCTGTTTGCCTACATCGGCAACGGATTCTCGGAGAACGGACGGTTTATGGTGGATCGGATTGTGCTGCCCGTGGGTATCAGCTTCTATATATTTCAGGTGATTTCGTACACGGCGGATGTGTATAACGCACGCATACGGCCGGTGGAGAAGCTGCTGGACTTCGGGTTCTATGTGTCGTTCTTCCCGCAATTGGTGGCGGGGCCTATCGTGCGGGCGAAGGAATTCATACCACAACTGTACAAACCGTTCTTCTTGGTTCGGCGTCAGTTCGGGATGGCGGTGTTTTGGATACTGAATGGACTGGCGAAAAAAATCATCCTGAGCGACTACCTCGCAGTGAATTTTATTGACCGCGTATTCGACAACCCGCTGCTATTCAGCGGATTCGAGAATCTGTTTGCGCTCTTTGCCTACTCGCTGCAAGTGTATGCCGACTTCTCCGGCTACACGGACATAGCGATAGGCGTGGCGATGCTGATGGGATTCTATTTGCCCAAAAACTTTGACTCGCCCTACAAAGCAGAAAACCCGCAACAATTCTGGCGGCGGTGGCATATCTCGCTGAGCCGATGGCTCAAGACCTATCTGTACATTCCATTAGGCGGCAACCGAAACGCTACCTTTGGCACCTATTTTTGGATCGCCCTCATCGCATTAGTGGCGCTGGTGCTGACCGGCTCGTGGGTGGCAACGGGCGTGATTGTCGCCATTGCGGTCGTGGTGCTGCTGGTGGCTGTATTCCGCCCCGAACACCGAAAACTGCTATACGCCAACCTGAACTCGTTCATCACGATGCTGCTGGGCGGACTATGGCACGGAGCAAGCTGGAACTTCATGATATGGGGCGGACTGAACGGTGTGGGCATGATAGCCAACAAATTTTGGCGCATCATGAACTGGCACCTGCGCATGGGACTGATGACGCTGCTCTGCGCCGTGATGATATACTTGGATTATCGGCTGGCACTGCCCGCTATCAAGCTGTTTGCGGTATGGGTGGCCATACTATGGGTGGGGACTGCGATACGATACATATACCATCTCATCACGCAAGGGAAACCGCTCGCACAGGGATGGGCAAACCGACTGAATGCGGGAATAGGACGGGCATGGGCGATTGCACAGACCTTTACCTTCATCACCTTCACGCGACTGTTCTTCCGCTCAGGGTCGAATCTAGACCCTGCCACCGCCAATCAAGAGGCGTGGGAAACGGCTCAAAACATCGTCAACCAAATCGGCGGGGCATGGAACTCTGCCATTATACCGCAATTCGTGCAGGAATATCGGATGGTGGTGGGACTATTCGTGCTGGGAATGCTCGTGCACTGGCTGCCCGCCAAATGGAAACAATGGTATCGGATACAGTTTGCCTCGCTGCCGCTATGGGCGATCATGGGGTGCATAATAGCTGCGGTATTCGTTATCTATCAGTTTGTGACCGCTGATATGCAGCCGTTTATCTACTTCCAATTCTGATTTTTTGGGGAATCCATAGGTTTTTTAAGGGGACTCTGTAGGGTTTCCTAAGAGGACTCTGTAGGGTTTTTAAGGAGTTGGTTCGGGAGTGGTTCGGGATTATCCCTATTTGTTGGGATTTTGCAGGGTGGTGGGGACTAATGTTTGCGTATCTGTCTGTTTTCTACTAATTTTGTAGTAATTTTAGAATGTATCCTCAACAAGATCAATAACTCCTTGACCGGAACGAATAGGTACAACGAATTTTACGAACTGAATTTACAGACAGAAATAAATACAAACAATATGAACAAAAATGTACTTCTTATGGGAGCGGCGGTGATCCTATGCACGAGCGCTCCAATGTATCGCCTCTGCGCCAACGAAATGGTGACAGCAGATGCGATAGAAATGAACAACGAAACCACCGCCGGCACCTCATCGGTCGACAACCTCTACACCAATGCCGCCGGAGAGATTTACTTTATCGGTAACGCATGGTCAAACGGAACGGAACCGACCGCTACGCTGGGCGACATTACGACCAACACCGCTCCATACCGCGTAAAACTAAACCAAACTAATACAAACTTGGCCTTCGGTATGTATAATGCGGACGGCGAACTGCAAGGATTCGGCACAAGCGACCGAGGATACCTTACCAGCTCGGCGGCGGTGGGAACCGACAAGGGACTATTTATGGCCATCACGGCTTACCACACGGACAGCAACTATTTGGCAGACGACCTATTCATCCGACTCACTTACAGCACAACAGATGACAAAAAATCGAGCATCGAACTGAGCGGAGAATATGTGAAGGGGAAGAAAACAGAATACGGCGCTATCTTTCAACTGAACGCAGGCACTATAGACAGCCGCTGCCAATTCGGACAAATAGCCGGCGAGACCGCCGGATTCAGCATCGTGGACATGGCAAGCGACGGAACAAACTTCTATCTGCTCACCTGCCTGACAAAGGGTATTGCTATCGGCAAAGATACGCTGAAGGCAACCAATGCAGGAAGTCTCGCCATCTTGAAATTCGATGCAGACTGGAAATACATAGGCAGCACGATCAGCGAAGGGACTGTCGCCAAGACCATCGGAAAACTGCAATACACCCACGGGAAACTATACTACACGGGAAACTTCACGGCAAAAGCAAACGGCACATTCTCGTGGGGCGGCAAGACGCTGACGACGACCAACGCACTCAATGGAATACTGCTCGCCACCGTAGCGACCGACCTCAGCTGCGAGAGCCTCTCGTTTGTAGAAGCCTATAAGAATGAGGAAAACAAAGGCGGACTTGTGACCGTCTATGACGAACTCGTGAAAGGCGACACGGCTTATCTGACCGGATTCTTCAATGGGAAATTTGCGTACGGCGAAGAAAATAAGGACACCATTGCCTGCACCGCTACTCGTGCATTCCTGCTGAAAGTGGATCTCGCTACCGGAAAGACCGCACGAGCTGCCGTACTGGCTTCTACCGGTATCACACAGGGGAATAATCTATTGGAATACAACGACAGCATCTATCTGTATGCACACAACTGGGGCGTTGCAGAGCGTATCTCACTCTATCAGTTTGACCAAAATCTGCAAGCAGGCGACACGCTGAAACTCATCAGCTCGAGTGCCATGACGCCGGCCTTCTGCGCAGCCATCACCTCGAAAGGACTGCTGGCCTACGGATTCCGTACGAACAATGAGATTACCTACCTGACCGACCAAAGCACCTACACTCCCGCTGACAAAAAATTCCGTGGCATCCTTGCCATTGAGCGACTCAACGGAAAAAAGGACACCGCCAACGAGAAGGTAGTAGCACCGGAAAACAAAGCGACCAAGATGCTCCGCAACGGAATACTCTATATCCGAAAGGGCGAGCGTCTGTACAACGCACAGGGACAAGCCCTATAAGACAGAAAGCTATTGGCACAATAATTGCGGCGGTCTTGGTTGAGGCTGCCGCAATTGTTTTCGGCAGAGACAGAGGACCATCCAATCCGAAAAAAACAAAAACAATCACTCCATATCTATTCATTCCAACTCAGTATGAAAAAGACACTCTTTTGGGCAGCGATGCTGTCGGTTGTCCTGCTATCGGCTTGTACGAAAAAAGCAGAACAAAACGAAAAAATCTATTCGATTGACGAAGTATATACCAACGCAGAAGCTCTGGTGGGCGACACGATCTCCTTTGAGGGCATCTGCGCACACCTATGCAAACACGGCGGACGCAAGGCATTCCTGATGGGCAACGCAGCAGACACGATCTATAGCGAGGCCGACACGATCGTTCGCCCGCGCATCCTGCGAGTAGAGGGTGCCAAGATGGGCAATTTTGATGCCGCCTGCATCAACAACTTGGTGCGTGTGCGGGGCGTGGTACAGGCATTCGAATATGTGCCGCAACCCGCTGAGAACCCTGCCGAGAAGCACGGAACGGACAACCAAGGCTGCGCAACCGAACAGCAAGCCATCCGTGGATACTACGCAGAGGCGATCAGCTACGAGATAATCAACACAGCGGAATAAATCAACACGAACAACTCGAACTTTTGAGCGGTATTGAAAACGATACGGCTCAAAAGCTGTATAAACACGGCAATGGAAACACCTAAAATATCGTTTGGCGCCAAACTGCGCAAGTGGTTTCGCCTGATTCACCGAGATGTGAGCTATGTTTTTGCGGGCATGCTGCTGGTGTATGCCATATCGGGCATAGCCCTCAACCACAAAGACAGCTTCAACAGCCAATATGCCATCCACCGCACCGAGCGGCAACTGACGCCGACGACACGAAGCGAAGTGACGCAGGTGGTAATCGACCAATGGCTGCAGGAATTCGGCGTGGCGGGAAAAGAGCTGCAACACTATTTCCCCGACGACCAAACGCTGAAGGTGTTCGTAAAAGGCAACAGCAGCCTGACCGTGCAGCTGAACAGCGGCAAAGGTACATTGGAAGAAGTGCGCAAACGCCCCGTACTCGGCAGCCTGAGCAAGCTGCACTACAACCCCGGCAAGGCATGGACCGTGTTCTCGGACATCTTTGCCGTAGCGATGGTGCTGGTGGTGGTGACGGGACTGCTGATGCTTCGGGGTAGGCACGGCATGATAGGGATAGGCGGCATCGAATTTATCATCGGGCTGCTGATTCCGCTACTGTTTATTCTGCTGTAGAACAGCTACGGAGGCGAGATATTTTTTGAGATTGAAAAGCCGACTGCACAATTCGATTTTTTTCTACCAAGAGTGTAGGTTGTATGCCCAAATATTCGTATCTTTGCACCGCAGAACAAAAAATGCATACAACTAACCTCTAATACATAACCATTATGACAATGCAAAAGAGTCCTCTTCAGATTGCGCGTCAATCGTACAAGCCGAAAATGCCGGTTGCTCTCCACGGGGCAGTACGCCTAAGCGAAGGCGAAAAAACAGAATCCGTAGCTGACCACGCTGAGATTAAGAAATTGTTCCCAAATACTTATGGGCTTCCCATTATCACTATGGAGCCGACCACCGGAACCAACGAGGTGGAAGAGCCGTTCAATATAGGCGTCATCCTATCAGGCGGACAAGCTCCCGGCGGACACAATGTCATCAGCGGTATCTACGACGGACTGAAGGCACTGAACCCCGACAACAAACTATACGGGTTCTTGGGCGGCCCGAGCGGACTGATTGAAGGAAAATATAACCTGCTGACGGGCGATGTGATAGACGACTACCGCAACACGGGCGGTTTCGATATTATCGGCTCGGGGCGTACGAAACTCGAAGAGCCCTGGCAATTCGACAAAGGTATCGAGATTTGCAAACAACTGCACATCAAGGCCATTGTGATTATCGGCGGCGACGACTCGAACACCAACGCCTGCGTGCTGGCGGAATACTATCTGCAAAAACAATGCGGCATTCAGGTAATCGGCTGCCCAAAGACCATCGACGGCGACCTGAAAAACAAGATGATTGAGACCTCGTTCGGTTTCGACACCGCTTGCAAAGTATACAGCGAGCTGATTGGTAACATCCAACGCGATGCCAACTCCGCCAAAAAATACTGGCACTTTATCCGACTGATGGGCCGCTCGGCAAGCCACATTGCACTGGAATGCGCCCTGCAGAGCCAACCGAATGTATGCCTTATCTCGGAGGAAGTAGAGGCAAAGAGCCTGACGCTGAACGACATCGTGGAACTGATTGTGGAGGTAGTGGTAGACCGCGCCAACGCAGGACTCAACTTCGGTACGGTGCTGATTCCGGAAGGACTGATTGAGTTTATTCCCGCTATGCGCGTGCTGATTCAGGAACTGAACGACCTGCTGGCACAAAACGAGGAATTCACGCAATTGGAGGGCGACGACGCCAAACGCGAATATGTGAAATCGATGCTGACGCCGGCGTCGTGCGAACTCTATCGCTCGCTGCCGAAGGCTATCGCACGCCAACTGACACTGGACCGTGACCCGCACGGGAATGTGATGGTAAGCCAAATCGAGACCGAGAAACTGCTCATCGAAATGGTAAGCAAACGCCTCGCACAACTAAAAGCCAACGGCACCTACAAGGGCAAATTCTCGGCACTGAACCACTTCTTCGGCTACGAGGGACGCTGCGCTATTCCATCGAACTTCGATGCAGACTACTGCTACTCGCTGGGTATGACGGCAGTACATCTGATTGCAGCCGGCAAGACGGGCTACATGGCACTGGTACGCAACCTGACCAAACCCGCACAAGAATGGATTGCCGGCGGTGTGCCTATCACGATGATGATGAACATGGAGAAACGCAACGGAAAGATGAAACCCGTGATTCAAAAAGCACTGGTAGACCTGAACGGCGCTCCGTATCTGTACTTCAAAGCACACCGTGCCGAGTGGGCTGACGCCAACACAAGCTATATCTACCCCGGACCAATTCAGTACTATGGTCCTTCGGAGGTATGCGACCTACCGACCCACACGCTCCGACTCGAAAGAGGAGAGTAAAGTGGGTCCTCTCATTCATTCTCTTAAACGAATTAACTCACATAAAAAAAGCTGCCAATAAAAATCTGGCAGCTTTTTTTGTATGTGGATAGAACAAACTACAAACATATCGCATTCTGACCTTATTCGAACTATTAGATTGGAATAATGGGAAAGACTTTTTATATTGACATTGTGTATTTCAAGAAAAAAGTGTAATTTTGCAGGCGTTACAGGACAAAGGATGAAGCGTCACCCGACATTAGTGCTGCAACGAAATAATTAACATACGAAAGGCATTTGCTTATCATTCGGTTTTCTGACTATTGAAAATTAGGAACTTTCAGAAGAGAAACAGAAGCAGAACAGAGTAAATGCCTGCGAGGTGTATATCTCGCCCGCATATCGTGGCTACGCTGCGATATGCTTGGCGTATATATATGCTTTGTGGGCAGCTATTCTTATTCTCTTTTCTCAAGGTTTCCTAATACCTCAATAGTAGAGAATCAAAGAATAGTTGCCCATATTTTATGTCTATAATCAATACAATTATCCCATCTCCACTCAATTATACAGGAAACAAATACCGTATTCTGCCACAAATACTTCCTCATTTTCCAAAGTCTATTGGAACTATGGTCGATTTATTTTGCGGTGGAGCGACTGTTGGCATCAACACCACTTGTGACAAGGTATTATGCATTGATTCTAGTCCACATGTCATCTGTTTATTGCAATATCTTGCCGAGTGTCAGTTTCCGGTTCTCATTAAGCAATTAGAACAATTAATCGCCCACTATAATCTTTCCTACTCAGCACAAAAATCCTACGCATTTTATTATCAACAACAAACCAACACAACAAACCACAATAATGGGTTGAAAGAATATAATACACCCGGATTCTATACCCTACGCAACGACTACAATGCTCTAATTGATAAAACGAGCGAGATAGGCAATCAGCTTCTCTATTTACTGATTGTATACGGATTCAATAATGATATTCGATATTCTCGAGAGGGTTATTACAATCTTCCCGTCGGGAAGACAGATCTAAATAAGAACAACATAAAGAAATTGAATCAATACATAGAACGAATGCATACTATACAAGCAAACTTTATTGTTGGTGACTTCCAAAATACAAAAATCCAAGAAATCGTACTTAGTGCAGATTTTGTTTATGCAGATCCCCCATATCTCATTTCGGATGCAGCATATAACGAAACCAGTAAATGGGATATACAGACCGAAGAAAAATTACTTTGTTTGTTAGACACTTTGACAATACAACGCACACCATTTGCGTTATCCAATGTACTAGGAAAAGGAGAACGCAAAAATATACCACTAATGAATTGGCTAAATAGACATAAGGATATGCAACTTATTGATATCGACTATCACTATCGAGGAGCCTACTACAACAAAAAAGAACGTTCTGGAGAACGAGAAATACTAATACTTTCAAAATATGAATAGTTTAAAAATCAACAATCGACGATATGTCGGCAGCAAAACGAAACTGCTGCCTCTCATTCTTCAAGAAGCATATAAAGCGATGGGGGATACCACTTTCTCTGTTGCTGATTTATTTGGAGGAACTGGCGTAGTTGCACATGCTTTTGCACAAAGAAATCACCCTGTCTTAGTAAACGATATACTTCTTTCAAATGTGGTCGCATACACGGCTTGGATGGGAAAAGGGACAATTCGAGAAGATGAAATAGAGAACATTCTGCAGCATATAAACTCCTTAACCTACGAAGAAATACCTGACAATTATTTTTCTCAGATATATGGAGAAAAATATTTCTCATACAACGATGCAAAGAAAATAGGCTTTATCAGAGATTTTATTGAAAGCATACGCCCACAACTACAACATCGAGAGTATTGTTATTTACTTACCTCTTTGCTTTATGTGACCGACAAAATTGCCAATACAGTGGGACATTTTGAATACTTTCTAAGCTGTGAAGCACCTGACACTTATTTTCAGCTTCCCCATTTAGAGCTATCGACTATAAATCCTGCCCAGATATTCAACGAAGATGCCAATGTTTTAGCTAAACAGATACAAGCAGATGTGGTCTACCTTGACCCTCCATACAATGCACGACAATATATTAATTTTTACCATGTCTTAGAGAATCTTGTGCGGTGGGAAAAGCCAACAGAATTTGAAGGTAAATCAATGAAGTTCAAAAGAGAACACCTTAAAAGCGGTTATTCACGTTCTAAAGCACCAATTTTATTCAAAGAACTAATATCCTCTCTACAATGCAAAATCATTATGGTTTCATACAACAATACCTATAATGCAAAAAGTGAAGCCTCAAATAACAAAATACAAGAACAAGAACTAATAGATATCCTATCTACAAAAGGGAACACGACCAAAATAGAAGTAGTCTATCCTTGTTTTAACGCAGGGAAAACTCACTTTGAGAATCACAAAGAATATCTATTCATTTGTCATGTAAAATAATACGACTATGGAATTCGCCACATTACTTGAATACTATCAATACATTTGCAAAAATGATGAAATTGCTAGTAAATACTATCAATGCGGAGAAAATGATTTTGGTAGTCCGCTTAAGATATTCAACACCAACTATCGAACTCTATTCGGAGAAAAGGGGAACTCGTTTTACGGATTTGCAAAGGGTTTTATCTGCTTAGAGAAAGAAGAGGGAAAACTACGCACCAATTTTACACATAGTAATACTACCGGACAAGAAGAGAACAAGCAGCATACTGTACGAATGCGTAATTCATGGTTATTTCAAGAAAAAAATGGTATATTTTATAAAACCAAACGCGGTATTGTATTCCGAAAGATGTTAGAAGAACCCAACTTAACCACCGAAGAAAAAAGAATATTATGTTTGATACTAATCCTACCCGGTTATTTTTACGACATACCCAACTATCTATTCCGAAGAACAAATAAATTATTTGATTACTGCATTGATGCAGGCTACACCACACAGGAAATACTACAGTTACAACAAGAATTTCTAGTACTTGGTATCCGGAATAAAGCCAGCAAAGAGACACTGATGCAGCATGATTATTTTTATATTGGCAACTTTATGGAGCCTTATAGCAATGATATAAATTTTCTACGCCAATTTTACAAAGCAACCGATAAAGAACGACTAGAGCTAAAAAACTATGTAGTTAAAGACACAAATGGGAAGAGGGATATTCTAAGGCACAAATACAAAAACGGTGGAAACTTCACGAAAAGCACACTTCTAGACACAACATGGATACTATGGCTCTGCAAGACAATACAAAATGGCAACATATTTGACTATGATGATTTCATCAACATCGTTCTCAAAACTTACAAAAAGATCTTTGATATAGAAGAAACACATGTTAGAGATTTCTTAACCACATATCACTCTATTTTTGAGATTATCTATCGTGACCTATACAATATTACAGAAAACACAATGCCTATTCGCACTAAACGCACACTAACCACAAAGGACATTGACAAAATAGGCGTTATAGACCCCACAGACACAGAAGGAAAAGAAAAGTTGAAAGAGGTAAGTGATACACTGAAACGTATTGCTCGCCAAGAGAGCCTATACCATTGTATTATGGAGGAATACTCCGGATGTAAATATTTCACATCAAAAGAAACTAAGCAAAACTATTTGGAAGTACACCACTTAATACCACGTGCTGTTGCTAATCGTTTTACAGACAGCATCGAGGTACTTGCTAATTATGTACCATTATGTCCTACTTGCCATCGAAGGATTCATTTAGCAGTTGACCGAGAACGAGAAGATATGATACGATTCATTTATAATAAGCGAAAAAAGGATCTAGAAGATAAGGGGATTGTTATTGAACAGATTGATGAACTTTTCAATTTTTACGGTATAACCGACAAATAAGGTATTGTATTCGACACAAAGTATTCATCCAATAATACGCCTGCTAAACATTTTGATAATGGTATTAACGCACGCTAAGAGTTTTCTTGATTGATATTTGGCAATACCAATTATTTAGTGTACCTTTGTACGATGATACGAACATAGGTTCTATCATAATAGTACAACATAATCATAACGAAAAACAATACAACTATGGCAAATCAATTGGATGAAATGACCGGGCCCGTGAATGAGAATGGGCGGGATATACATGTAATCGAGAAACAACTGCCCGTAAAGACCGGAGTTGGTTCGGTGCTGTTCGAGATCGCACTATGGATAGCCCTCCCCA
>CAVKVE010000039.1:0-6716 GCA_963659655.1 Bacteroidaceae bacterium
CCTGTGCCGCAGCAGGAAACGGCTCTGCCATCGACTCCACATACACCGAAATCGGCAGATATTGTGTCTCTTGTGCCATCATTGTGGCCGACAGCACCAGTCCCAGCAATAGGTTTGTTATCTTTTTCATTGTTTTGTTCGTTTAGTAGGTCTTTATTCTTTTTCCTTCATCCACAGCCTCCGCCGCAAGCCTCAGCAACCTCTGTCTGCAAGCCTCAGCCCACAGCGTCTGCAAGCCTCTGTCCCTTTATTTCTCGCCGAGTATGATTACCGCACGACCGAGTCCCTTCACGAGTACCTTGCTCGGAATGTTGTACGGCTCTTTTTTGAGCATACGCGCTAGCTTCTTGGCAAACGCATTCGCATCCACAGGTATTCCGTAATCGTCATATACCGGAATACGCACTTGCGTAAAGTTCGCCACATTTTCGCTTGCGTATGGCATCGAGAAGCGCCCGCTCACCGTGTTTTGGAACATCCATCGATTGATAATGTCTATCAGCTCATCCTCGCCGTATTCCGTTTCGAGGTCTATGCCGGCAGCGTTGTTGTCAAACACTTTGATATCCAGCACTATCTCACGCCCAATGGTCTGCATCTCCGTGAAATAGTCCTGCAGCCGTATGTTGAAATTATCTATGTTGGCAACAATGGCTTCTTCCAGCAGCACATCCACATCCGCCGTCATCGATGGTGTACCGGCACCGCTCACAGCCCCGATGCTCTTGCCCGTGTAGGCGTCTTTTGCTTCCAATATGTAGCTCACCGAGTGTTTGGGTCCCAGCGTTTTCACATCCCAGGTCAGTTCCAAAATAATATCGGCTTTTGCGGCACGCGACAGTTCGTCGAGCGGACTCTCTGCCACCATGTTTCCGCTTTTGCTTGTGGTCAGGTCGTCCTCCGTGCGGCGCAGTTCCACATTTTTGATAGCCTGCTCTAAGCTCTGCAGCGGGAATTGACGCTCCGCCATCAGGTCGTTTATTTTGGCGATGGCGAGTTTCAGTTCCACATTTTCTTGCAGTGCCTGTTTGTAGTTGGGCACTTTCTCTGTCACCCCCATGTTTTCCACTTCGGTGTAGTATCCGTTGTTGATACACCATGCGTCCGATGGGAACACCATCAGTTCGGGTTTCTTTATCTGTCCGAAGGCGAGCGTAGCTACCAGCGTTGCTGCCACAAGTCCCATTATCTTTTTCATCCGTGTCTTGATTTTGCGGTTCTATTATTTCTCTGTTTTTCCCACGCTCCCCGAAAAGAGCGTTCCTCCCTGTTTATTTCACGTCATAGCGCCCCTCTGCCGGAATGATTCCGTCGGCTTGCAGGCGTTTTTTCAGTTCGGCACGCTTCACGGTCACGGTCACATTTTGCACCATTTGCGTGCGGGTGCGTTGATAGGTCGAGCTGAAGGCACGGCGGTCTTCCAGCGAGCAGTATTCCGTCCAGTCGCCGTTGTCTTTGAAGAATGCATTGAAGTAGTCCTCGTATTTCTCCCGTGCATTTTTGTCATACACCAGCGGTTTCAGGTCTTGCACGCCGTTCGAGCCGGCAGCCACTCCGTCAAATATCACCTCTTGCACGGCTTTGCGTTTGGCGTCAGCAAATGCCAACGCCGAGTTGCGTGCCTTCACTTGCGTGCGAATTACATACGAGCCGTCGTAGTTAGCCGACAGCACCTTGCTCGGTTGGTCATAATAGGCCTGCGATGTGCGCGAGCCGCAGCCTGCAGCCAGCGCCATTACGGCCACCATGGCTGCGCAAGCCATCCCGTTCCAGAATCGTTTCATTTTGTTTCTCGTTTTTTAGGATACCAATCATTTATTTTTTCGTTTAGAAACCGGCGTTCAGGGCACGAATCACCCCGGCAGACTCCAATGCTTTGCGCAGGTCATCTTTGCGCACGCTCACTATCACGCCCACTTTGTATTCTTTTCCCACTTTGGTCGTTTCCGTTGTTCCGCCCACTATCGAAGCGTATTTTTGGAACTCTCCGCCGTCCGCAAAGAACTCGTTGAAATAGGTCTCATATTCTTTCTCTGCTCCTGCCACATTGCACAGCGGTCGTTGTGCCACGCAGCCGTCGCCTCCTCCGTACCCTTTGAAAATCACACCGTGTACGGCATTCTTACGGCACTGATTTTCAGCCACATTCGCTTTTTTCGAATAGGTCCATACTTTTACTAAATAGGTTCCCTGCGTACCGTTTCCGGCGCACTCTATCTCATAGCGATATTGATTGGTGTCTTTGTCGGCTTTCTTTTTGCTTACCGAGGCGGTAGCCACCAAGCATATCGACAAAGCACATAGTACAGAGAGTAGTTTTTTCATTGTCCTTTTTTTTGTTTAGCGTTCGTATTTTTTAGTTTATTTTCTGCCTATTCAGTTCGTTGTCCGACTGAAGCGCAATCCATTTAGAATCGGTAGCGTACCGATGCCACTAATGCCCAGTCGAAGAACGAAACATGGTAGTTGTCGTTGAAGCCGACGCCGTAGCCGGGGCGGAAATCGAGCGACAGGTTCACCGGTGCGTCGAATACAATTTCTGCGCCGGCAATGGCGTTGAAGCCGAATTTTCCGTAGGTAGGCAGGTCGCTGTTGTCCACCCATGTGTTCGAATAGAGGTCGTGGCACAGACCGAGGCTCAATCCGCCGCCGACAAACCAATCCACGCGTCCTTCGTCAAAAACGCCTATCACGTTCTGATACAGTACATTCGGGTTCAGCTCAAAGGTGTAGATACTTGCTTGTCCCGACACATCTTTGTTTCCGGCAGCCGTTGCTTCCAATCGTACGCCGAGGTCTGCTTGCAGGGCGAGGTGTTCCACGCCGAATACGAATCCTTTGTACGATGCGCCGTACATGCTGCCTACCATACCACCAATGCTGTGTTGATAGTCTTGTGCCGATAGGCTCAGTGTTGCCAAGCACAACACCACAAAAAGAATATGCTTTTTCATCTCACTTACAATGTTAATTATTAATTATTAATTGTTAATTATCCCACGGTAGCTCCGTTCTTCACGGGAGTCGATACGGTGGTTACCACCAATTTTCCGTCAGCATCCACGGCGGAGAGTATCATACCTTGCGATTCGATGCCCATCATTTTGCGGGGCGGGAAGTTGGCGATATAGAGTACTTGTTTCCCTACCAGCACCGAAGGATCCGGGTACGATTGTGCGATACCCGACAGTATCGTGCGCCCGCCCATGCCGTCGTCTAATTTGAATTGCAGCAGTCGGTCCGATTTCTTCACGGGCTGACAGTCGAGCACCGTTGCCACACGAATGTCCGCTTTGTCGAAGTCGTCTATTGTGGTCGCTGCTTTTATCTCTGCGGGGTGCCAGTTTTTCAGGGCCTCAGCCTTGGCGGCTTCCTCGTTTTCCTGTTTGATACGAGCCAATCGGTCGAGTTGTGCCTGAATGGCGTCGTCCTCTATCTTGTCGAATAGCAGACTCACTTCGCCCAAGGCGTGTCCCTCTTCCAGCAGGTCAGTGCGTCCAAGCTGTGTCCAGTCCGCATGGTCGATGGCGAGCATACGACGCAGTTTCTCCGATGAGAACGGCAGGAATGGCTCAAAGGCAATGCTCAGGTTGGCTGCTATCTGCAGGGCGAGGTTCAGTATCGTGCCGGTGCGCTCCATGTCGGTCTTTGCTAATTTCCACGGCTCGGTGTCAGCGAGATACTTGTTGCCGATGCGGGCGAGGTTCATCGCCTCTTTCTGTGCGTCACGGAAGCGGAAGTTGTTGAGCAACTCTTCCAACTGTGCCTTTATGTTGCAGAAGTCGGCGAGTGTGGTCTTGTCATAGTCCGTCAGACTGCCGCAAGCGGGCACTTTTCCGCCGAAGTATTTGCCCGTCAGCACAAGCGCGCGGTTCACAAAGTTTCCGTATATAGCCACCAACTCGTTGTTGTTCCGGGCTTGGAAGTCCGCCCAGGTAAAGTCGTTGTCTTTCGTTTCGGGTGCATTGGCAGTCAGCACATAGCGCAGCACATCCTGCTTTCCGGGGAAATCCACCAAGTATTCGTTGAGCCAAACCGCCCAGTTGCGTGAGGTCGAAATTTTGTCGCCCTCTAAGTTCAAAAACTCATTGGCAGGCACATTGTCGGGCAGAATATACGAGCCGTCGGCTTTCAGCATCGAGGGGAACACGATGCAGTGGAATACGATGTTGTCCTTGCCGATAAAGTGTATCAGTCGGGTGCTTTCGTCTTTCCACCAAGTTTCCCATTTGCCGTATTTTTCAGGCTGCGCATCGCATAGTTCCTTCGTGTTCGAGATGTAGCCGATAGGTGCATCAAACCACACATACAGCACTTTTCCTTCTGCGCCTTCCACGGGCACGGGGATACCCCAATCCAAGTCGCGCGTCACGGCACGCGGTTTCAGTCCGCCGTCGAGCCACGATTTGCACTGTCCATATACATTCGGACGCCATTCTTTGTGGTCTTCTAATATCCATTTTTCGAGCCATTGTTGGTATTGGTCGAGCGGCAAATACCAGTGCGTAGTGGCTTTCTTGGTCAGCGGGTTGCCGTTCACGGCGTTGTACGGATTGATCAGTTCATCGGGCGAGAGGGTAGCCCCGCATTTCTCGCATTGGTCTCCGTACGCACCCTGCGCATGGCAGCGAGGGCATTCACCACGGATGTTTCGGTCGGTCAGGAATTCCTGCGTTTCGGGGTCGTAGAACTGCTCCGTGGTCTGCTGAATAAACTTTCCGTTGTCGTATAGTTTGCGGAAGTAGTCGGCAGCGAATTTATGGTGAATGGCACTCGTGGTGCGGGAATAAATATCGTACGAGATCCCGAACTGCTCGAAGGAGTCCTTTATCAACTTGTGGTAGCGGTCCACCACTTCTTGGGTTGTAATACCCTCTTTGCGGGCGCGGATGGTCACGGGCACGCCGTGTTCGTCGCTACCGCCTATGAATAGTACTTGTTCGCCACGCAGTCGCAGGTAGCGCACATAGATGTCTGCAGGCACATACACGCCGGCAAGGTGTCCGATATGCACCGGTCCGTTTGCGTACGGCAGTGCGGCAGTCACTAAGGTTCGTTTCTTTTCAGTCATCATACTGCTTTCGTCTTCTGTATCGTATTGTTTTCTAATCGTTATATAAGCCTAATCGTTATATAGTCTGGTTATATAGTCTGGTTATATAGCCTAATCGTTATATAGTTCGTTCTATTAGGTTGTGCCATCCCCCCCCTATTTCATTTTTTCCTACCCCATTCCCCCACAATCATCTTCCTACCCCTGTCATCGGGTATATTCATGTAGTGTTTATGGTGTGCGGGGACACTCCGGCATTCTAATACGCCGCAAAGATACACAAAAAAACGGATGTACCCAAATTATTTTGCGCTTTGCCCCTTTGGCTTCGGTCCGTTCCACTCCATTTCTTAATTGTTTCTCTGCCCTTTCCTGTTATTTCTCCGCCGTTTCCCTATTATCCTGTTATTTTAATATGTTGATTCTTGCAGACGGTGGTTTCAGCAGTATCGGTCGTGTTACGATAGCCGTGCCCCTTGGTCTGCCATCTCCTAATAGAAAGAACCGATTCCTACAAAGGCATTTTTGTGTCCGGTGCAGCGGACAAATTTTGCCATTTTGTGTCCGCTGTATCGGACACAAAGCAAAGAGGCTGCCTGATAAATGTCAGACAGCCTCTTTGGAATTAACTATATAGGATAGGTTATTTCACTTCTATTCCCATTGTGGTGTGGGTCTTGCCATCCCGGAGGATAAGTACCTGCCCGTTGCGCAGGATTTTGCGAACGGTAGTATCTGCAGTGCCTGTGGTGTGGCCGATAGCCGTAGGAGAGGCTTGGCGGAAGGTAGCACTTACGGTTACATTGCTTGCGGGCATGGTGAATTTGTTGTCATTCACCGTGACCGGATTACCGGCAGCGTCTTGTACAGTCAGCACATCCAATTCGTACCCTGCATCGGGTGTAATGGTGAGCGTTACCTCGTCGCCTGCGGCTGCTTCGGTCTTGTCGGCGACAATACTGCCGTGTTCGGGCGTAGTAACCATAACCGCATAAATGTCTTGAACGAGACGGACTGCCTGCCCGTAGTAACGATCGGTGTGGCTATTATTTGTCACAAAGTCGGAGTAAAAGTACATATCTTTCGCGCCATTCGAGTAGTCAGGTGTAGCAGACCAGTAGCAGCCGCATTCCTGCACACCGTTCACACTCGACCCGCTGCGTTGCCCCGAAGCAGGCAGGAAGACTGCGCCTGCGGCTTCCAATTTCTGCCACTGGGCAAGGGTAAAGGTCTGATAAGTAGCATAGTATTTTGCACCATAGGCATTGGCAACACCGCTCTTGAATGGTACATCTGCTGGAGCAGTCCAATTGTCGGGCAGCAAGATAAGTCCGTTGGCATACTCCGTATCATTCAATTTAATACTGGCTACACCTTTTAGGTTGTTGTTATTGGTGCGGGTGTTGAGCAGGTATACCCACTCATCGTAAGTGAGTGTGCGGTAGGTTGTGCCATCACCTATATTCTTGCCCCAGTCCACAAAATCATCCAAGTAATAAGAATTGTTTGTAGAGGTGCCGATACCCCACTTGGCTGTCCCCGTGTTGCCGCTCCAACCGAAGAGGTCTATCTTATCGGCGATGGCACCGCCGCTCACATTGGCTGTACCGAGCATGTCGTATTGGTTCTCGGCGAACGACCATACATAGGTTCCGCTTGTTAC
>CAVKVE010000039.1:6768-13625 GCA_963659655.1 Bacteroidaceae bacterium
GATACTGTAAAGGCAGCAGGAGTAAAGGCTGCATGGAGTGCCGTGGAGGTGCATAGTACCACTGACAATAAGAATAGTAGCTTTTTCATAATATGGATATTTATCGGGGTTATACTTATTTTCTTGGCGACAGGTTGAATAGGTGTACCCTACGAAAATAATAAAGGCCGCCTAACAAGTTCTGTTAAACAGTTCTGACGGAAGTTGCCTATCGGGCGATACCCACAATAGGTGGATGGGGAGAGCGTTTGGTGTGTGGTGTGATGGAAGTGGCGTGCAGTGTACAGATAGTTGCTGTCTGCAGGCTTAAAACAATATGTGATTCAGCTGCTCTCTATCGAAATTCCCCACTTTCTGCGACAAAAGTAATATGTTTTTTCCGAATATGCAAATGTTTTTATGTTTTATTGATAGTCGAGCGCAGTCATTTCGTTGTTTGTTGATAGTTTAGAAGTTGATGAGTTTAGGTGTTTAGGTGTTTTGTTAATAGTTAATAGTTGATAGTTAATAGTTGAGAGGTTGGTTCATTTCGGAGTTTCGTTACTCCCAAATACTCACATTCCGCTTGTTGAGACGGTATTCCATACCGTCTCTCTATTTCCCCCAAAAAATCCCCACACCCAAAAAAATCCCCCTCACACACAATCCCACACACAAAAAATCCCCAAAAACCAACAAAAACACCACACAACAAAACCACCCCCACACCCAACACAACACAAAAAAGGAGAAGCCCACCCCATATCGGTACGCTTCTCCTCCCACAACCAAAATTATACCCCTTTTACTACTACCCTAATACCTGTACGCCACTTCGGTTCGAATGTCTGCCGACGAGGCACCTATTTTTATCGCATAGTTACCTTTTGCGGGAGTCCATTGGTGCGCATCGGCGTCGAAGTATTGGAACATCTCATCGTTCAGCTCAAAGCGGAGCGTCTTTTCCTCTCCCGCCTGCAGTTCCACTTTTTGGAATGCTTTCAGTTCCTTTTGTGGGCGCACCACGCTCGATTTCTTGGGAGCTACATACAGTTGCACCACCTCTTTTCCGGCTCTCGTGCCGGTGTTGCGTACGCTCACCGTCACCGTGTTGCCCTCTATGCTTGCCTTGCCGTATTCAAAGGTCGTATACGACAGTCCGTAGCCGAACGCAAATACGGGTTTGTGTTTCGGAGCGTGAATCACATAGGTCTTGCCCTGCTCCGTATATTTCAGGTCTTTTTTGCGTCCGTATAGGTCGGCGTAGCGATAGCCCACAAAGAAATCCTCTTTGTATTCCTCTTGGTTATCCACGCCGGGGTATGCCTCCGGCCCATATTGATGCGCCGGGTAGTCGGTCAGTTCTTGCATAAAGGTGAACGGCAGTTTGCCCGATGGGTTCACATCGCCGTACAGCACATCGGCTATTGCGTGTCCTGTTTCCGAGCCGGCAAACCATGCTTGCACCAATCCGGCGGTCTTGGGCAGCCAGGGCGTAGCGTATGCATTGCCCGATAGTATCACCACTACGAGATTCTTGTTGACCTCGCCCAATTTCTCTATCAGCTCGCCCTGTCCGTACGGCAATTCGTATTGCAGTCGGTCGTAGCTCTCTGCATCCTGATGGTCGGCTTTGTTCAGTCCGCCTACAAACAGCACCACATCCGCCTCGCGTGCAGCCTCTACGGCCTCACGGGTCAGTTCCTCTGCGCTGCGTGCGTCGGTCAGGTCTTGTCCGGTTGTCACGCCGTTGTATTCGCCTCCCGTGTCGCCCACATAGCCGCGCACATACCTAACCTCGCCGCCGTTGCGTTCCCGAATGCCTTGCAGCGGCGAAATCTCATATTTTGCTTTCAGCGACGACGACCCGCCGCCTACCGTCATCTGTTTGATGGCATTTTCGCCTACCACCAGCACCTTCTTTCCGGCTGCGAGCGGCAGTATTCCGTTGTTTTTCAGCAGCACCATACCTTCGCCGGCGATAGTGCGCCCCGTGGCTATATGTTCCGCCGACACCATGCTGCCGAACCCTCGGTTCGGATTCATCGCCGTTTGGAATATCAGTCGCAGCACATTGCGTACTTTTTGGTCGAGTTCTTCCGTGCCTACTTCGCCACGCTGTATCTTTTCGAGATAGGGTTGCGCCATGTAGTACGCATCGTATGCATTCGAGCGTCCTTCGGTCAGTCCGTTGGTCCACGATCCGAATTCCATGTCCAGTCCGTTGTGTATCGACTCATCGGTCGAGTGCGTACCGCCCCAGTCCGAAATCACGGCTCCGTTGAATCCCCACTCGCCTCGCAGAATATCCACCAGCATCGTGTGGTTGTGGCAGCCGTGTTCGCCTTTGTATAGGTTGTACGAGCCCATTATCGACCAGGTCTGTCCCTCTTGCACCGCTTTCTTAAAGGCGGGCAGATACAGTTCATACAGTGCGCGGTCCGATACCGTCACTTCCACCGTGTGTCGAAATGCCTCCTGATTGTTCAGCGCATAGTGTTTCACGCAGGCAGCCACTCCGCACGACTGCATTCCCTGTATGTAGGGTACCACCATTGTGCCGGACAGATACGGGTCTTCGCCCATATACTCAAAGTTTCGTCCGTTGAGCGGCGTACGATAGATGTTCACGCCGGGGCCTAAGACCACATTTTTCCCTCTGTATAACGCCTCTTCGCCTAACGAGCGGCCGTATTGTTCCGCCATTTCCGTGTTCCAGGTCGCTGCCAAGCAGGTCAGTGCCGGAAAGGCAAAGCACGAGTCGTTGGTCCATCCCGCTTGGTCCCATTCGTCCCATTTCACTTCGGGGCGAATGCCGTGAGGGCCGTCGGTGCACCATATTCCGGGTATGCCGAGTCGTGCCACACCGGGCGATGAGAATTTCGATTGTGCGTGAATTACGGCTATTTTTTCCTCCGTAGTCATGCGGCTCAGAGCGTCTTCCACCCGCTTCTCTATCGGTGCTTTCGGGTCGAGATACACTTGCGCCGTTGTCCCCTGCAGGCATAGCAGAAACAGACCGAGCGTCAAAACAATTTTTTTCATGTCTTACAACTTTAAGGTGAATACAATAAATCTTTTTTTTGAGTGATTCGGAGCGGTAATCAGCCGCTCCGAACCGATGGTTTTTATTCAATCACTGCGCCCAATGCATTGTAGCGAACGCCGTTCTTGATAATCACGAGTTGTCCGTTTTCGATGGCTTTGTAGGCCTTCTTTGCGTCTGTCACTTGGTCGATAGCCGTTTCGTCGGTGTCTTCGGTTTCAATCTTCACCTTCACTACCACATTCTCGTAGTCTACCACCACCGTAATGGTGCAGTCCTCGTAGGTGCGATCCTCTACGGCAGGCTTGATATTATCTTTGCCTTTGCCCTTTATGGCGCAGGTGTATTCCTCGTTCACCTTCCACGGAGTGTCGTCTGCATCAGCCACAAACTCAATCGCCCATGAGCCGTACACTACCTTAAACTCGCCGCCGAATTCAGCAGCCAACAGTTCGTAGGTATTCTCTTTTCCGGTCACTTTGGTCATCTTTTGTGCAGCATCGCAGTTCCATCCGAGTTTGTCGCTCGGTATGTACCAATCGTTCTCCGTTGCATAGAAGGTGCCGGCGGTCAGGGTCAGTACCTTCTTTGCGGTATCGAGGGTCAATACGGCATTCTTGTATCCGCCAAACGGATTGGCCAACGACAGGTTACCGCCGCCTTTTTGCATGGTATAGGGGGTATTCAGTACCACTCCGTCACCTGCGTCGTTTGCGCCGTATTCCGTACCCCATTTCTTGTCATACAGCACCTTGAATCCACCGCTCAGGTCAGCCACTGTGGTCGTGAATACACCATCCACTTCCTCAAATTTTGCCAAAGTTTCATCGAGCGACCAGCTATTGAATGCCCCTACCAAGTAATAGTAGATCGGCGTTGCCGAGTCGTCAATGTCCGTTCCGCTCTTCAGCGTCAGCACCGGTGCATCGGCGTTCGTCACATCCAATGTCAGCACGGCGTCCTTGTAGTAGTGCTTGTCGGCAATATCCACGGCCACATTCTCCGGCTCCACCGTTTTCCCGTCTTTCTCCGTTTCCTTCACCAGCGTGTAGGGTTTGTTCATTTCCAATTTCGGGAAGGTCTGATCGTCAGCGGTCTTTATGCCGGCACCGAATTGCGGATGCCAACTTTTATCGCCAATAATTTTCAGTTCGCCACTCAGTTTAGCCACTTCGAGGGTCAGTACGCCTTCTTTCTCGGCAAACTTGTAGCTTTCTTGTCCTTCTTTCCAACCATTACATTCGCCTACCAGGTAATAATCGGTTGCGTTCAGGCTCATGGCAGCCACCACGGCCATTGCTAAAGAAACGATTTTTTTCATAATGCGTTTGTTTTTAAGGTTAATAATTTTGTGTGTTTTTATTTCATTTCCACGATGGAAATTTTGTTCTTTGTTTGTGCTATGTTTGTTGCATCGCCGGCGCGCAGCGGGCAGTATAGTTCGAGGCTTGAGCGCAGCATTTTTCCTTTCGCTATGGCTCGCACTTCCTGTTCGGTCATCGCCGCCCGATAGAATCGGATCTGATGCAGATTTTCTCCCCGCACTCGGAAGGTATCCCCCGCTTGCTCTATGGTTGTTCCCCTATCGCTTGCGGGGTTTTCTGCCACCCCGTTTCGATACCTCGTGCGCCCTTCGCCGTTCCGATACACCTCAGTATAAGTCGTATCTCGGCTTTCAAAACTGAGCGTGTACGATTCGAGTCCCTTTTCGGCAACCCATTGCACGGTGCTTACTCCGTTTTGGTCGCCTTCGGTCGATAGGTATTCCGGCACGCCTTTCCCCTCTTCCAATGCCTCAAACAGCGTGGGCGGTATGGCAGCCTCCGTTGCCCCGTCGGCCCAATTTATGGTCGGTATGGGCCATTGTTGCACTTCGAGATTGATGTCCCTCAGGTCGGATAGATCCACTTCGTTGAAGTTCTCGCTCGGGTAGCTGTTGGCGACGACCACCGTTTTACCGGATTCTTGCAGTCGTTCGATGATTCGGGGCATGTTTTCCCGATACGATAACAGGGCTCGTTCGCCTTTCTCGTGCAGTCCCTCTTCTCCGAGTCCCACCCCCAGCACCACATATTTCGCTTCCCCCATCTCCGATTTCTCAAGCAAGTTGTTCAGGTTGGCGATTCTTTCAAAGGTATCTCCTCCATTTGTCCAATAATACACCTTTTGGTTGCCGAATACCCTACAACCGCTGATCGGTAGAAATAGAACATATCCGATAAGAATCCCGAACAAGTCCCGAACCAACTTCTTAGAAAAACCGAACATTTCCCTATATTAGGTCTTATTTTTTCCATACACAGCTCGTAGCACTCTGTGCGGGAAGCGTTAGGCTGAACCACTTATCGCCTGCCTCGATGCGTAGCGACACGCCGGATTCGTTCTTGTTCATCAGTACCAGTCCGTAGGTTCCGTCGGGGTTCTCTGCTGCCAGTGCTATCACATTCGTAGGCAAGTACCCGGTCGTACCGATACGAGTAGCCCCGGTTTTACATGCTTTCGACAGGTGACCGATAGCATAGTAGTGGCTCCGCTTGGTGAGCGTCGAATAATCCTTCGAGCTTACATCCACGCACCCGTAGCAAGTCGTGCAGGCGCCGCTGCTCCCGTGTGGGCCTCCGTTGTCGTCCAGCATATAGTTCCATACTATCACTGCCTTGCACCACCGCGTAGCCGTTGCCAGACAGGTGTTCTCCATCTCCTGCAAGAACGATTGCGAGAACGACTGATAGTTCCATGTGCCGATAGAAGCCTCTGTGAAGTACAGGTTCTTTGTCGGTGCTTGCTTATGGATGTTCTCCAGCTCCGAGGGCGATCCGCCATAGTTGTGGTACGCAGCCCCGTCGATGTACTTAGCCGCATCCGCATCCGCATATATCTTGAGCGGGTATTGCTGCTGGTCCGACTTGTTGTCGTAGTTGTAGTTGTGGTCGAAGCATATTATCTTGGTGCTGAGTCCCGCCTTCTCGAATGCCGGCCCCAATGCTGTCTTCACGAAGTCGCGCTCTTGGTCGTACGGCATATAGAGCGACATCGAATTGCCCCAGTTGAGCGGTTCGTTCTCTACTGTCACGCTCGTTATGGGTATGCCCGCTGCCTCGAAGGCTTGGATCCACTTCACGAAATAGGTGGCGTAGTCTTGGTAGTAGTCGGGGTTGAGGTAGCCGCCCACCCACTTCTCGTACGGGAGCTTCAGGGTAGTATCGGTGACCTTCATCCATTTGGGGCAGCTCCAGGGCGTACCCATCACCTTGAGTGCCGGATTGATGGCAAGGATCTCCTTGAGTACCGGAATGACATAGTCGGTCTCCTCGTTCGTCAGTGCAAAGTTCTCAATACCTTTGGTGTCGCAGCAAGTGTACTCGTAGTCGGCATGTGCATTGAAGTCGCTGCCGCCAATCGATACACGGACATAGCTGTAACCCATGCCCTTCTCTACGGAGAAGGTCTCGGTCAGGAGCTTCGTGCGGTCGGCTGCCGACATCTTAAGCAGGTTGTAGGCAGCTGAACCCGTGATGGCGGCACCGAAACCATCGAACTCCTGGTAGGTAGTTTTGGGGGAGATGATAAGGGTTAGCTCCGGGGACATATTGAGCCCCTCGCCAAAAGAACGGGTGATCTTGGAGAAATGCATGGTGTTGTCTGCCGTCGTAATATAGGTCTCCACCTTACCCACCTGCTCGGTGGTGTCGGGATCGGGGGTGACGGGATCCGGATCATCGGTTGAGCCTGTGGAATGTCCGTGACATCCTATGAGCAGCATAGCCGCTAAAAGTATTGGATACATTGTCGTCTTCATATTTGATGATAGGTTACGATTGATTATTACTTA
>CAVKVE010000039.1:13663-18383 GCA_963659655.1 Bacteroidaceae bacterium
TACTTACGGAGGTATTTGGAACCTGACTCGATGATGATACCATTATAGGAATTATCGATGGGGCGACCAAGGAGATCGACAGGAGTTCCTTCGGGAGTGGTTCGGGAATTATCGGGTTTTACCTCCTCGTTTGAGGTCGGATCTGCCTGAAAGGAAACCGTATTCGTCGACTGTGCTAAATTAGAAACCTCGCCATTAAGTGGGCAGTAAATTTCCAATGAGGATTGCAGCATCTTGCCCGACTCGACGGCGGCTACCTCATCGGCGTTGAGCGCCGAACGCCACAGCATAAAGTCGCTGACCTCCATATCGATGCCGCCTATCTCAATATCGCCGAGAAGAGCGGTGTCATCGGCGGTAGAAGCAAGCACACCATCAATATAGGTATAGGTCTTGCCTGCAGCATGATAGTGCGAGATGAGCAGCGTATGCCACCCGCCATCAGCGACCGCTGCGGGAAGAGCAAGGGTCTGCATACTGCCGCTAAGACGAAGGCCGGCGAAATTACCCGTCTGCGTGGTGCGAACACGGATAGCGAGAGCATACGAACCGAGAGTTGCTTCGGGAGTGGTTCGGAGAAACTCGGTACTCTTGAGCTTCATACCGTTTCCGGTTTGGCGAACGGGAGCCGGCTTAGCGGCTGCCAACGCATCGAACAGCGACGGAACAAATGCACGCATGAACTGGGTGTGTCCCGCCTCGGTGGGGTGATAGATGTCGGCATCCCCCGACGAATTGGTGGCTTGGTAGCCGTCTGCCCACTGACCGTTGCCCTGACAATTGTCCAATGCGCCCAAGAAATTGACCGTCGGAATGCCCCACTGCTGCATTTCGAGATTCATGCGCTTAACGAAAGCATAGTCGGTCGCGTTGTAGTCGCCGCGCGGGTAGTTATTGGTGGCAATGACATACTTGCCCTCCTCTTGGAACAACTTGATCAGGCTGTCCATATTGTGCTTCCACTGGTCGTAGATAGCCTGCTGATCGGACGCCCCGTGCAAGCCCTCGTTGCCGAGCCCCAAGCCGATGACAACATACTGACCGCAATCGCCCAAGAGATGACCCTTGTAGCGAGCCAACAAATTTTTGGTATTGTTGCCGTTAACCGAAGCGTTGGAATACTCGTAGTCGGTCAGTAACTGCCCCAACTGGTAGGCATAGCCATGCTTGATATTGCCGTCCTCCGAGGCACCCTGTCCGTTGCAAACCGAAGAGCCGAAGAAGGTAATCTTATTGTCCGTAATGCTAAGACACTCAATGGAATAGGTGAAATTGCGCATATCGAGTGTGACCTCCTTTTTGCCGTGGCGCATGGGGATGTCGCCCAAAGTGAGCGACGCCAACGACTCGTCCGGCTTGTAGCCAACCACGCACTCGACGCCATTGCGGGTCTTCACCGTGAGATCCCACGAGGAATTGAAGCAGAACTGCCCACGCTCCATGTCGGAACCGGTATAGGTGACCAAATCGAGGGTATCGCGCCATACACCGTGACCCCGATAGGTCATGGCATCGCCGGCTGCGTTCCATCCGACGGAAGTGACATTGCCCACGATACCGCAACGGGTGATCTGCTTGTACTCCGGCTGCAGCGCATCGGTATTGAAACGAATGCTGTAGATACCTGACTCGTTGGCCACCGTGCCGCTATACAGCACCGTGCCGTCCGCCGTCTCGAACGAGATGGTACCATCCTTGGTCAGGCGGCAGAAAGTCTCGAAATTTTGGCTCTCGGTTTCGCCATCTTTGGCGATACGATACATATCAACGGAACTGTCCTCAACGCCCGTGCCCTTGAGGTAGAGATGCTCGACCACCACTGGCGGCGTGACGCCCGAAAACTCCTGCATACGCATACAGTTGATGGGCAGATATTGGCCACTCGTACCCTTGGACACATAGATCGTAATTTTGCCCGTTGAATCGGGGAAAATCGGGTCGCTGAGATAGACCTGACTCACATTTTGATTGACCCCTGTGCCGCCGATATCGGTACCTGCCACCGTGAGCGAACCCGTTGTGGTGGTAAGCCCCTCGATGTCGTACTTCGACACGCGCGTATCGGTTGCACTGCGGCTACCGAAAATCTTGAACTGATAGACCTTGGTCTTGTCCAAGCCGCTCAGCACGAAGCCACAACGCTCCGCATTGCTGGCAAAGAGGTAGTCGCGCGTGGCGTTGGTTACCGCCAAATCGCCCAACTGATCGGCATCCGGAGAAGCCCAACCGCCTGCGCCATTGCCGAGGAATAAATCGCCGGTATAGGTAAGGTGCAGCGCCGTGGCAGCGTTTGCAGCAGTAATCAGCGAATAGTCAGCTGTACTGCTGACCTTCCAAGGCGAAGCGGTGACTTCCGCACCGATATTGTTCCAATAGTTGCCATTGGCGTCGGGATTAGTTACGGCAGCCGCATTCTCGCGACCTACCACGCCAAAATCGAAATAGAAAGAGCGTTCCAGCGTCTCTGCCGCCGACAAAGTCAGCGCAGAGAGCGAAAAAAGTGCAATCAAAAATGAGTGTTTCATGGGTTAGTTATCTATAACTTAATTAGTGGTGACTAAATCAGATCGTCATGAGTTTATGGTTAGAAGCCTCAGCGTACCTTCTCGTAGGTAGTGGTTTTCTTGTTGGTGTCGAGCGTGATGCGATAGACTCCGGAGAACGGCTCGTTGGAGGCAATCCAGTTGCCTTTTTCGTTACCCTCGCTGCCGTCACCCTTCTCGCCGTCCTTGGTGATACCGGTGCTGCTGTCAATACCATTGATAGCAAGACCTACCTGCGTATAGGTGCCACCGTCTTCTTCGCCACCCCAACCGTGCTGGTGGAAGAACTTGAAGTTGAGCGAACCGTACTTAGCATAGTCGGTACTCTGCTCATTCTCCATATAGACCGTGAACTGATAGACACCCGTCGAGACAGGACGACCGACAAAACTCTGGTTCGGGCTATCGAATCCCCAACCCGATGTGATGGTATTGGCATAATTGGGCTGGCTCATACCTGCACCGCAGAGATACATCGCATTCGGTTTCTCTACATCGTAGAGCGGCTCGATGACGATATAGTCGTTGGCGATGTCGTACGATACATAGTACATACCCTTGTCGCCCAAGAACTTCACCTTGTCGGCACTCACATACTCCATCCAGTCCATATTGTAGGCCTTCTGCAAATCCTTGCAACCCGTGATCTCCACCTCGCTGTCCTTTTCGAAATAGAGCTTGGCGCCACGATAAAGCTTCTTGGCTGCCGAAGCCGTGATATAGGACGGCTCTTCCTCCAAATCGGTCTCTACATTGAGCGCAGAGATAGGCTGAGCCACCTTACCCGAGAAAGTCAGCTCGAACGAGAGCGGATTGAAGAAAACAGTATCGATGGTCTCGTAGGCATCGTTCGCCAGCGTGATGGATGTCGCCTCACCCGACTCGAACTGCGCCTTGGTGATCATAGCCAACTCGCCGTCGAGCATACCAAATACGGGGTAATTCCAATCGACACGGCCGAACTTGTTGCCCACAACCGCCAACAGGCACTCAAAGGACTTGGGGTAGCCCAAATTGTAGGCAGCAAAACGCTCGCCCTCGTCGGTCATCTGCGTACCCTTGCCGATAGCCGCATACGACACCGTCGGCGGCATGATATACATCGTCTCCATAGCGGGGCGATGGCCGACACAATCGGACAAGATGACATCCTTGGTCGTGCCCTCGACATTGGTGGCCGTCAGATAGACCCGAATGGGATCCCCCTCTGCCATATTAGCGCCAAAGGGAATGAAATAGGACCGTGTGCCCTCCCAATAGTAGTCCTTGGTACGGATGGTCTCGGACTGAAGCAGGCGGGAACCCACCATGACCTTGACCGAAAGAGTGGAAAGCGGCGTCTCCGTCTCGGACACACTCACCGTGAAATAGATGCTGTCGCGGCCGTACTGCACATCGGTGGTTTGCATCTTGGCCGTCACTTGCGGGTCGCCCGCCGGATAGACCGTGCGGAATTCCTTTTTCTGGCAGCCTGCCAAGAGCAAGAGAGCCGCAGCCGCCATCGTGATATACTTATAGGTTTTCATACTATATGCGAATTATAAGGTTCTAAATCGAGAATCTGCTAACAAGATAGCCTCCTTAGTAGCCCGGATTCTGCTTCAAATTGGTGTTCTTGTCGAGTGCCGTCTGCGGAATAGGCATCAGCTTGTGGTCTTCGGTGAACGGACGCGACTGGGCGATACGACCCTCGTCACGCTGATTGATGCCGTTCATCACCGTCTGCAACTTGCCGAAACGGATAAGGTCGAAGAGGCGTTGTCCCTCAAGCGCCAACTCCAAACGACGCTCGTTGAGAATAGCGTCCAACATGGCATCCTCGGAAGCCACCTTGTCGGCCGTCAAGTTCGGCAACTCGGCACGCTTACGAATCTGATTGACCAGCTCCTCGGCTCCTGCCAGATTGCCCTGATGTGCCAGTGCCTCTGCCTTGAGCAACATGATGTCGGCACCACGCAGCTTGATGATACTGTTGTACGCCGAGCGGCACTTATACATGAACGGATAGTGGTCGGACGGATAGTAGTTGGACCACGTGCAATCGTAATAGACGATGGTCTGATTGCGGCGCACGGTGTCGCCCGCCTGCTCGAAGGCGTTGATAAGGTCACGGCTCGGGGTGATCCACTTCGCCCATGTAAAGGATTCGTCCCAGTTGGACAAATTACGGCCAAACA
>CAVKVE010000040.1:0-4101 GCA_963659655.1 Bacteroidaceae bacterium
GCGGTGCGGACGAGACTCGAACTCGCGACCTACGGCGTGACAGGCCGGTATTCTAACCAACTGAACTACCGCACCATGAAGTGTGCTTGTTCAACCGACAAGGCTTTTATCTCAAAAGCGGGTGCAAAGGTACTGCCTTTTTTTGATATACGCAAATGTTTCTGCACTTTTTCTGCATTTTTCTGCGTTTTCTTGGTGTTTTATGGGTTTTACTGAGCGTTACCGACGGGTTTCAGGGAGGAAACAGGCGGGAAAAGGACAGAAACCTTGAATTTCCCGTCTTGTTCAACAGAATAATAATGCGTTTTTATTTTCATACTTTGCCCCCGTTTAGGATGCGGAGGCGATTCCTTTCGATTGTTTGTAATTAGTTTTAAATTGCACCACCTTGGTGCGTTTGATAGTGCGTGCAAAACCAATCACACGCACCAAACAAAACGAAAAAAACACTTAAATTTGTGTATTTCGTTTTTTTGCAGTACCTTTGTCCATCGAAAGCCCCGCGGCGGGCGGTTGCAAATTAGACCCGCCGCGGTTGTTACTACTTTTTTCGTTTAATTTCTAAACGAAAAAGCAGTACAAAAACAAATACAAAAATTTTCTTTTTCATTGTTTTTGTAGTCTTTCGATTCAACTTTGCAAGCACTTGCACGCTTGCTATGCACGCCCCCGCCCCGCCTTTTACAAGATAGCGGGGGCGTTTTTATTGTGTATGCAGGGGAGGGGCGTGAAGCCCGCTTTTTTTCGTTTAGTTACTATTTTTGCAAATAGCACAGATTCAAAAGCAGCCCTTATTACTGCTTTTGTGATGCATTCTTGTACTTTCTTTGCGCCACGATGTGCGCGGATGCGCGTCGTGTATGCGTGCAAAGTGTTGCAAGTTTGCATCGGAAATGCCAATATGCCAAAGACCTCGCCAAACGCCTTTTTGTTGTTTGACGGGGCAAAGGTACTGCTATTCAGAACGGCAGTTATACAAAGAGCGATAACGACATGGCGGTTCCCATACGAAAACCACAGAAAAAGTCTGTTCCGAGAGCCATAGCCGTAGCATATACTATTATATTGTAGAAAAGTGCAGAAAAAGTTACATTTTATTTGCAGGAGTCAAAAAATAGCAGTACTTTTGCACCCGCTTTCGGTGAGAAAGTGTGTTCACACCTCTGCTACTTGACAAGAAAAACTTGTTTTTCGCAGTCAAAGAGGAGGAATCGCGGCAGCCCAAATCAACGCAGTTGATTTCTTTGCTGCAAGCGAATTCCGACGATGTCCAATGGTATAAAGGCTATTACGTCAGATTTTGGTTCTGAAAATCCTGGTTCGATTCCGGGTTGGACAACCTAAGAAGAGCCTTGCGGCTCTTTTTTTTCGCCCGCCTATAGGCAGGGCAGTGTGATGGGATACGGGCAGCCACACCAGCGTACGCAAGTGCGATATTTTCTGCCCCATATTGAGTAACACTACAATAAAATGAAAACTTACGAATTGACCGGTACTCCCCGTGCGGAGTATGGCAAGAAAGCCGCTAAGGCTCTGCGCGCAGAGGAACTCGTTCCCTGCAATGTGTACAGCGCTGCAGGCAACCTCACCTTCACCGTGAAGGCTGCTGATGTTCGCCAAATGATTTACACTCCTGACACCCTCATCATCCTGCTCACCATCGGTGACACGAAGAAGACCGCTGTCATCAAGGAGCTGCAATTCCACCCGCTGAGCGGCAATGTACTCCACATCGATTTCCTTGAGGTTACCGAGCAGAAGCCTGTTACCGTAGAGATTCCTATCCAACTGACAGGTCACGCAGCCGGTGTAAAAGCCGGTGGTAAATTGGCTCTCAACATGCGCAAGATGAAGGTGAACGGTATCTACACCCAGTTCCCTGACCGCGTAGTAGTGGATGTAACCGAATTGGGTCTTGGTAAGAAGATCGCCGTAAGCGATATTCATATCGAGGGTCTGAAGATGGTTAGCCCGAAGGACGCTTGCGTTGCTGAGGTGAAGGCTACCCGCCAGAGCGCTGCTGCGAAGTAATTTCGGCAGAAGTTGTTTGACACAAAAAGGAGAGAGAGGCAACGCTTTTCTGCTCCTTTTTTGTTTTAGAAACAGACATAGACTCCCTCGACTCAAGACTCAAGACTCCCCCGACCCCCTCAGAGAGGGGGACTACTGAGTAGGGGCAAATTGTAAAGGGTTAGACTGTAAATCCTCTAATTATAAATTGTTCAATCGTAAATTGGCAAATTGTATAATTGTAAATCGTCAAATTGTAAAATAATATGCGGTATCTTATTGTCGGATTGGGAAATATCGGTGCGGAATATGAAGGCACACGGCACAATATCGGCTTTCGGATGATTGATGCTTTTGCCGAAAAGGCAGGGGCTACTTGGGAAGATAAGCGCTATGGCATGGTGGCGAAATGCCGTGTCAAGAACGCCGAATTGGTGCTGCTTAAGCCCTCCACCTTTATGAACCTGAGCGGAAATGCCGTGCGCTATTGGCTCGGGCAAGAGAAGATTGAGGTGCAGAATATGCTCGTGCTGGTGGACGACCTCAACCTGCCGTTCGGGGCTATCCGCATTCGCAAGCAGGGTTCTAACGGCGGACATAACGGATTGGGCAATATTCAGTCGGTGCTCGGCACAGAGAACTACGCCCGTGTGCGCTTCGGCATTGGCAACAACTTCAGCCGTGGGGCGCAATGCAATTTTGTACTCGGCAAATGGACAGATGAGGAGGAGCAGCAACTGCCCGAACGGCTGCAAGTGGTCTGCGACCTGATCCCTTGCTTCTGCCTGCAAGGCATCGACCGCACCATGAATTTGTATAACGGGAAATAAGACTCAGACTTCCTCTACCCCCCCAGAGAGGGGGATTGGGAGCAGATTCCCACTCTTTGAGTCGTTTTATTTACTTTTTCTTACACTATCTATAAATGGGAAAGTTTTAGGACACCCCCTCTTTGAGGGGGCATGGGGGGTGTCCAAAATCTATAATAATATGAAGAATTTCTTTCGCCGCTTTTGGCAACATCCTTGGACGGTAGCCGCCACCAACCTGCTGTTGGTGCTGGTCATCTACTCTGTGTCCCGCTATTTCTTCTATCGCATCAATACCGATATGTACCCATCGGTGTCATCGGCGCACCTGTGGGAGATGCTCTGCGGAGGCGTTCGCTTCGACCTGACCGCCGTGCTGTATCTCAACTCGGTCTATCTGCTGCTCATGCTGCTGCCGCTGCCCATCGCTTGGCGCAACAACAGGCACTATCTGCGGGTGGCACAATGGTTCTACTGGGTACCTAATGCGCTCGGCATCGCCGTCAACTGTGTGGATATGGTCTATGTGCGTTTCACCGACCGCCGCACGACCTGCACCTTCTTCTCTGAATTTCAGAACGATAACAATCTCGGGTCGATTTTCTTTCAGGCGGTGGCGCAGTATTGGTATGTGTCGCTGTTTTTCGTAGCGGCTATCGTGCTGCTCGTGCTGCTCTCACGCCGTCCCGCGCATATAGAGAAAGAGAATCCGTGGCTGTATTACGCCAAGGAGACCGCCCTACTCTGCGTGTCCGTCTATTTCGTGGTGATTGGCATCCGTGGCGGCTTTGGCAGCTATACCCGCCCGATTACGATTTCCAATGCGCTGCAATACACCAACACCCCGCAGGAGACCGCCATCATTCTCAATACGCCGTTCTCGCTGATGAAGTCGCTCGAGAACGAGACCTACCAAAATCCGCACTATTTTGCCGATGAGGAGTTGGAGCAGATAATGACCCCCGTGCATCCCGCCATGCCACCTGAGGTGCCATACATCGGGCAGCCCGACAATGTGGTGGTGCTGATATTGGAGTCGTTCTCAAAGGAGTACATTGGCTTCTTCAACCACGACCTCGACGGCGGCACCTACGAGGGCTACACGCCGTTTCTCGACTCGCTGCTGACCTGCTGCACCACCTATGCCTACTCGTTCGCATCGGGGCGCAAATCGATAGACGCTATGCCGTCCGTGCTGTCGTCTATTCCGATGCTCATCGAGCCGTATATTGTTACGCCGTATTCCACCAACAAGGTGTCATCCATTGCCGAGCGCTTGGGC
>CAVKVE010000040.1:4392-16998 GCA_963659655.1 Bacteroidaceae bacterium
CCTATTCACCAATGCATCGGCTATTCCGACAATGCCCTCCGACAGTTCTTCGCGTATGCCAAGACGCAGCCGTGGTACGACCACACGCTTTTTGTGCTGACCGCCGACCATACCAACCAACTGACGCACCCCGAATATACCAACGCCAAGGGACTGTATGAGGTGCCGATAGCGTTCTACTATGCGGGGCAAACGCAGGGCTATGTGGATAGTATTCAGCCCGTTAGCCAAACGGACATCATGCCGTCGGTGTTGGAGTGCCTGAACTACGATAAGTCCTACTTTGCCTTTGGCGAGGACGCCGTAACGGGCTATAAGAACCATCGCTATGCAGTCTGCTACAACAACCCCGTCTATCAGATTTTCTCCGACAGCCTGCTCGTGCAGTTCGATGGTGTGCATACCACTGCGGTGTACAACTATCGCACCGACCGCCTCTTGGAGCATAACCTTGTGGAGTCTAATTTGGAGTCTTCTTCCTCTAATTTGAAGTCTTCTCCCTCTAATTTTGAGTCCTCACCCTCTAATTTGGAGTCTTCTCCCTCTAATTTGGTGTCTTTTCCCGAACCACTCCCGAAGGAAGATGCCCAAAATCAGGAAATACAAGATATGGTGCGCTATCTGAAGGCGTACATCCAGCAGTACATCGCCCGCATGACCGAGAACCGCCTCACTACAGACGCCGATTAGCCCCAATAAAATAGACCAACCATCGGGCAATTCGCCCCAACGATTAGCATAAGACAACGCCGGCAGCACTCTTTCAGTGCTGCCGGCGTTGTCTATATCTCAAGCTTGTCTTGCTCTGTTACCGAAAAGCCTACCCTGCTTATATCTCTTCGCGAATCAGGTAGTCGTTGCGTGTTTGCGAGTTGCGCACGATCAGTTCGCCCAGGAACCCGGTCAAGAACAGCATGCATCCCAATATCATCATCAGTATGGCGATATGGAAATACGGATTCGTGCCGAGCAACATAGCGTGTACTCCGTGCGAGATAGCGTGCAGTTTCATGCCTGCCACCACTATCACGGCGACCAGTCCTATCAGAAACATCAACGACCCAATCAGTCCAAAGAAATGCATCGGTTGTTTCCCGAACTTGTTGAGGAACCACAGGGTCATCAGGTCAAGATAGCCGTTCACGAACCGATTCATACCAAATTTCGACACTCCGAATTCGCGCTTGTGGTGTTGCACCACTTTCTCACCTATCTTGGTGAATCCCGCATTTTTCGCCAAGTACGGAATATATCGGTGCATCTCGGAGAACACCTCGATGTTCTTCACCACCTCTTTACGATAGGCCTTCAGCCCGCAGTTCATATCGTGCAACTTGATGCCGGTCACCCACCGTGCCGTGGCGTTGAATAGCTTGCTCGGCAGGTTCTTGGTCAGCTTGTTGTCGTACCGTTTCTTTTTCCATCCCGATACCAAGTCAAACCCGTCCTCGGTTATCATCCGATAGAGTTCCGGTATCTCGTCCGGCGAGTCCTGCAAGTCGGCGTCCATGGTTATCACCACATCGCCTTTCGCAGCTTGAAATCCGCAGTATAGAGCAGCCGATTTGCCGTAGTTGCGCCGGAAGCATATTCCGTGAATCGTCCCCGTTGGGTTCTCGTGCGCTTTTAGGTCCTCTATTATTTGCCACGAGTTGTCGGTGCTGCCGTCGTTAACAAACACTATCTCATACGAATAGCCGTGCTCTTTCATCACTCGGTCTATCCATTCGCTCAGTTTCGGTAGCGATTCGGCCTCGTTGAACAGTGGTACTACAATCGAAATATCCATCCCTTGTTGCTCTATATAGTTGTCTATCAAATAATTACCTATTAGTATTGTGCGGTATCATACACCTCGTCAGCCACATCGCTGCCGGCGAGTTTTTCTATCAAGCAGAAAGCGAAGTCGCTGCTCAGTCCGGGACCTTTGGCAGTAATGATGTTCTTGCTCTCTACAACCAATCCGCCGATATAGCTCTCGCCCAAGTATTCCTCAAAACCCGGGTAGCAGGTCGCCTGTTTGCCTTCGAGTATGCCCAATTTGCCCAGCACGGACGGTGCCGCACAGATGGCGGCTATCTGTTTTCCGGCAGCGTTATGGTCTATGAGCAGGTCGCACAGCGCACGGCACTCGCCTAATTTGGTTGCCCCACCGGGTAGGATGAGCATCTCTGCATCCGAAAAATCGATGTCCGCTATCAGTCCGTCTGCCTCTACGGCAATGTTGTGTGCGCCCAGCACCATCGATTTGCCGGTTACGGATACGGTGGTTACTTGGATTTTTGCACGACGCAGCAGGTCGATGGTCGTGATAGCCTCAATTTCTTCAAAGCCGTTGTCAAGAAACAAATAATTCATACTGCAAGGGTATTATTTAATTGTAAAGTGTAATTTGTAATACACATCGATTCATTGTATTCCCCTCCTATGGAGAGGTTGGGGAGGTCTTACACAGGGATTCATTGTATTCCCCTCCTTTGGAGGGGATAGGGGAGGTCGGATTATCTGCTCCGGAAGTTGTAAGTAATCGTTCCTATTTGCACCGACTGGTCGCTCTCGGAGAACTTCGCTTTCTTGGCGGCCTCCACTGCTAACTGTTGCGTGGTGGCGTCGCTCACGTTCGTACCCGTCGTTACGCGTGCGCTGACCACATTTCCCTTCGCATCCACGCGTATCTCAACCACCACTTTTCCGTCTTGTTTGAAGTCTTTCTGCGGTTTGGGCAGTGCGCCTTTTATGTTGCGATTGGTCAAGTTCCACGAGTTCCCGCCCGAAGTGCCGTGTCCTACAGGGTTGCCTTTTTGTCCTTCGCCTTGGCTGTCACCGCTGCCTTGTGCCCCCGAAGCGTTGTTGCCAAATAGCGACCCCATTTTGTCGGCTTTGGCGATGGCGGCTTGTTCTTTGGCTTTCTGTTCAGCGAGTGCTTTCTCTTTGGCGATCCGCTCGGCTTCGGCTTTCTCCGCCTGCTCTTTGGCTATGCGCTTTGCCTCGTCTTCTGCCATTTTGCGGGCTTTCTCCTCTTTTTCACGCTGCCGTGCGAGTGCCAATGCTTCCTCATCCTCTTGCGTCATCAGGTCGTTTTCCGATGGTGCGGTGCTTGCCACCTGCGGAGCAGCTGCCTGCGAGGGAAGCGGAACGGCTTCGGTCGCCACGGTTTCCGAGCCTCCGGCGTTTTCCGTGTTGCCGAAGGCTATCTCTACGCCCTCTTCTTCATTTTCTTGTGGGGTAGATAGCCGCACGAACCAGAGGAACAGGAACAAGAGTAGCATGGCGAGCAAGGTGCCTGCTGCTGCGATACTATGTGATTTTTGTTTCAGTTGCACTTTTTCGGTAGTGTCTTTATTTCTTGGTCGCCACTACTAATTTCATTTTGTGTTGGTTGGCAATATCCAGCACGCGCACCACTTCTTTGTAGGCGATGTCCTCGTCAGCGTGCAGCGCAATATACATCGTCGAGTCCTGTTGCTGAATGGTGGTCAGGTAGGTCTCCAACTCATCGGGGTTGATCGCTACGGGTTTAGCCTTGCCGATTGCCACAAAGTAGTTGCCAAGGTTGTCGATGCTCACTTTGGCAACCACTTGTCGGGTCGCTTTTTGTGCGCGTGATTGTGGCAGGTTTATCTTGATATCGTTGGGCGACGACATGGTGCTGGCCATCACGAAGAACAGCAGCAGCAGAAATATCAGGTCGGTCATCGACGACATCGCAAATGTAGCCTCCACCTTATTTCGTCTTTTCAGTGCCATACTATTTCAAATTATAAGACCTCCCTTCATCCCTCCAAAGGAGGGAAATTCAGCGCATCTGACACCCCCTCCTTTAGAGGGGCTTGGAGAGGTCTGTTTTTTACTCTACGCCGGCTCGTTGAGCAGGTCCATAAATTCCATCGTGCGTCCTTCGAGCAGTCGTACCACACGGTCAATGCGTGCCACCAGGATGTTGTAGGCAAACATCGCCAGGATGCCGACTATCAAACCGCCCACCGTGGTCACCATGGCTTCGTACATACCCGTACTGAGCGACGACATCTCTATCACGCCGCCCGAGGTCTGCGCCATGTTGTAGAAGGTGCGGAGCATACCCGTCACGGTTCCGAGGAAGCCGAGCATAGGAGCACCGCCGGCGATGGTGGCCATAATCACGAGCCCTTTCTCGAGTTTGCTCACTTCGAGGTTGCCCACGTTCTCTACGGCCACTTGCACATCCTGCATGGGTCGTCCGATACGCGTGATACCTTTCTCAATCATGCGTGCCGACGGGGTATTGGTCTGCTTGCATAGGTTGGTAGCGGAGTCTATCTTGCCCTCGTGGATATAGTCCCGAATGCGGTCCATGAAACTCTTGTCCTCTTTGGTAGCGCTTTTCAGCACCACGAGGCGTTCAATGAATATATAGATAGCGGCTGCCAACAGCACAGCGAGTACGATCATTATCCATCCGCCGTTCTGTGCCATGGCCCATAGGTTCATGGGTTCGGGTTCTACGGCTTGCATCTGTTCGGCTGCCAATGTTGCGGCAGCGGTGTCTTGTAGTAACATATTGGTTTTTAATTTATTTCAGTTGTATTGTTATTCGGTTGGAGTCGCCATTGCCTCCCCACTTTTTGGGGATACATCTTGCCCCCCTCACTTTAGGCAGTACAAATCTCGCCCCCTCACACTTAGAATAGGAATTCCCCCACACATTTTGAATAGCCCCTATGTGCAAAACTTAAAGTTTCAGGCACGCTTTGTATTGGCGTATCGTTTCTTCTATGCCCAGATAGAGGGCGTCGGCAATGATAGCGTGTCCGATACTCACCTCGTCTGTCCAAGGGAAAGCCTCCACAAAAGCATGCAAGTTGCGGAGGTTCAGGTCGTGCCCTGCATTCAGCCCCAGTCCCACTTCGTGCGCTTTCTCTGCGGCAGGACGGTAGTGTGCAATGGCGGCATTGGGGTCGTGGTCGTACTCTTCGGCGTAAGGCCCCGTGTAGAGTTCCACTCGGTCAGCCCCTGTGCGTTTTGCGTATTCCACCATTTCGGGGTCTGCATCTACAAATATGCTGACGCGTATCTGTTTCTCGTGGAAGCGGCGAACCAGTTCCGTCAGGTGTGCCTCATATTTTTTCGTGTCCCAGCCGTGGTTGCTTGTCAGTTGGTCGGGGCTGTCGGGTACGAGTGTTACCTGTGCCGGGCAAACATCCAGCACCAGTGCAACAAACTCTTCGGTCGGGTTGCCCTCTATGTTCAGTTCGGTCTTTACGAGCGTACGGAGTGCATACACATCGCTGCGTCGGATGTGTCGCTCATCGGGGCGTGGATGCACCGTAATGCCCTCTGCGCCAAATCGTTCACAATCGATGGCAAACTGTTCCACATCGGGCAGGTTGCCGCCGCGTGCATTGCGCAGGGTGGCGACCTTGTTTATATTTACGCTTAGCCGTGTCATGCTCTTTTCTTGATTTCTATTGTGCGCACAGAGGCCGTGTTCTTGCTGTTTCTGTCGTTTGCCAACCGTCTTCGTTGCAGTGGTTGTGGTTTGCCGACTGCCTTTGTTGCCCTTGTTTTTGTTTGGCTGCAATTCGCTGCAAAGATACTCTTTTTTTCCAAATTACACAAATAATTTGTGCTATCGCCCTATTTGGTTTGCATATTCTTGTCTTTTTGCTGCGTCTTACCGTAGTACCGGCAAGCCTCTGTCAGCCCACATTGGTCGCATTTCGGTTTTCGTGCCGTGCATACATATCGCCCGTGCAGCAGCAGCCAGTGGTGCGCTTTGGGGATGATTTCAGCGGGGATATATCGTACGAGCCGTTCTTCGGTCTGTCGGGGTGTTTTGCTGTTCGTGGTCAGCCCTATGCGTTCCGAGACACGAAATATGTGCGTATCTACGGCCATTGTGGGCTGATTCCATATCACGGCGCATACCACATTCGCCGTTTTCCGCCCCACCCCCGGCAGTGTCTGCAGCGCATCCATATCGTCAGGCACCTCGCCGCCATAAGCCTCACACAGCCGTTGTGCCATTCCTCGCAGGTGTTCGGCCTTGCTGTTCGGGTACGATACCGAGTGAATATAGCCCAGTATCTCGCCGGTGCCGGCCTTGGCCATATCTTGAGGCGTTGGGTAGGCGGCAAACAGGGCAGGTGTTACGCTATTCACCCGCTTGTCGGTGCATTGTGCCGACAGCATCACCGCCACCAGCAGTTGGTAGGCGTTCTCGTATCGCAGTTCCGATTCAGCGGTCGGCATGTTTTTCCCGAACCAGTCCAATAGGAACTCAAATCGTTGGCGTAGGGTCATCGTTAGGGTTCTTCTTGGTCGAGCCGGTCACGGTAGGTGCGGCTCAGGTATTGCAGCAGCTTTGTGGCTTGTTTCTGCACGGCCTCCGTTTCGGCGGATATGGGTCGTTTCTGCAGCCGCAGGAGCATTATCTGATAGAGCAGCAGCAGGCACGCCTCTACATCCGACATGGCAGGATGGTCCGTCTTCGATTTCAGCACGGCTAACGAGGGCATTATTTGCAGTGCCGCCGCCCGATAGGTCGCCTCCTCGTTCCATAGCAGTATGTGCAGTTCCTCCATCTCCTGCAATGCATTCTTGGCGAGCTGAATATGCCCTTTTTCCTGCACCCCTTCTCGCCGCATCATTTCCAGCAGGTTGTGCAGTTCCTCGTTCTGTTCAGCCGTTTTGGGAAAGGCACGCAGGTAGTCCTCCATCTGCCATAGATAGAGAATATATTCCGCTATGTTTTCCTTCTTACTCTTCATCGTCTTCGTCCTCAAAATCTATTTCGTCGAGGTAGTCGTCGCTCATGAATACTTCTATCTCACGCCGGTCTTTTTTGGTTGGTCTGCCCGTGCCTCTGTCGCGTCCCGATTGCCCGGCCATGCGTGCTAATTCCAGCAGTTCTTTTTGGTCGGGAGCCGTGATGTCTTGCAGATATTCCGGCACTAATTTTGCGCCCATGCGGTTTTCGGCGAGTTGCAAGATACGATAGGTATAGGTAATCGGTCCTTTCCGCACCGAGAATGTATCGCCTATGTGAAAAGTCCGCGAGGGTTTCAGTTGTGTCCCGCCCATCGTGATACGCCCTTTTTTGCAGGCGTCCGCTGCTATGCTGCGGGTCTTGTATATGCGCACGGCAAACAGATATTTATCCACTCTCGTTTCCATCGTTCTCTACTTTTTGTGTTGTGCCACCACTATCGTCACGGCCACCACTATCAGCAGGATTCCGATTATCGATCGGGTGGTCAAGTGCTCTCCGAATACGGTCACGCCCACCAGCACCGCCGTCAGCGGCTCCATAGCGCCTAATATGGCTGTCTGCGTTGAGCCGATGTATTGAATAGCCAGCGTGGTCAGCACAAGCGAGGCGGTCGTTGGCAGCAGTGCCGAGCCGATGCTATAGCCCCAGTGCGTTCCCTGTGGCAGGGCGATGTGTCCGTGTATGGCCAATATGATTCCTACAAGCACTGTGCCAAATAGGATCACATAGAAGGTTACCTTCGCCGATGGCAGATGCGTGATGTGTCCTTTGTTGATAAATACCAAATATACGGCGTAGGTCAGTGCCGAAAAAATCACCAGCACAATGCCGCCCCAGCTCATTTTCACTTCCCCGTGCAGTTCGCATAGTACGCCTATTCCGACCGAAGCAAGCCCGAGGCAACTCCATACAATCCACGATACCCGCTCGTGGAAAACAAATGCCATCAGCAGGGCCGTCAGTATCGGATAGACAAACAGGATCGTACTCGCCAGCCCAGCATCCATATAATTGTATGATATATAGAGCAATAGCGACGACAGCACCATCAGAAAACCCAAGCAGGTCAGCTGCCCCACTTCCCCTTTTGTCAGTCGGAAATCCACTTTTTGTATCAGCATCAGCAGGGCGAGCATCGGAATACTCAGCACATATCGCCAGAATATGACCGAAATCGAATCCATCCCGTCTTTCAGTAGCGGTAGTGCAAAGAGGGGGTTCAGCCCGTAGAAGGCGGCTCCGAGTATGCCCATCAGATATCCGGTGGCTTTGGTTTGTTTCATCGGTTGAGTCAATCGTTATTTGTTTCGTTTGTGTGAATACAGTTTGTTCTGTAGGCTGACTTTCGCCCAAAAAACGCACAAAGTTAGTACCTTTTCTTTGATTGTGCAACCCGAAAATTGCACGGCTCACGAAAAAGCAGTACCTTTGTGCGTCTATGAGTGAAAATTCTATTTATTCGGACACTATCTGTGCCGTTTCCACAGCGTACGGCTGTGGAGGAATTGCCGTCGTTCGGGTCAGCGGGCCGCAAGCGGTTCCGGTGGTCGATTCTCTTTTTTCGGGTTCTTGTTCGTTGGCTGAAGCCACGCCCCGTATGGCGTATTTTGGCGAAATTGTGCGTAGCAATGAGGTGCTCGACGAGGTGTTGGTCACCGTTTTTCGTGCGCCGCACACCTTCACGGGCGAGGACTTAGTCGAAATCAGTTGCCATGGCAGCCTCTATATTCAGCAGGAGCTATTGCATTGGTTGATCGATGCCGGTTGCCGTATGGCGCATGCGGGCGAATTCACCCGGCGGGCGTTCCTAAATGGCAAGATGGACCTTACCAAGGCCGAAGCAACTGCCGATCTGATCGCTTCGCAGTCCAAGGCGGAGAAGGACCTCGCCCTTCGCCAGCTGCGGGGTAGTGTTTCCACCGAGCTGAGCCGCCTGCGTGACCGCCTTTTGCATTTCACCTCGTTGGTCGAGTTGGAGTTGGATTTCGCCGACCACGAGGAGTTGGAGTTTGCCGACCGCACGGCTTTGTGTGCTTTGGCAGACGAAGTGACTTCCTCTATTCGCCGCCTCACCGACTCGTTCCGCACCGGTAACGCCATCCGTCACGGTATTCCCGTGGCGATAGTGGGAGCGCCCAATGCGGGCAAATCCACGCTGCTCAACGCTTTGTTGGGCGAGGAGCGAGCCATAGTGAGCGATATTCAGGGCACGACGCGTGATACCATCGAAGACACCTTGCTCATCCATGGCGTGCTGTTCCGTTTGATAGATACGGCAGGCATCCGCCGCACTTCCGACCGCCTCGAGTCGATGGGCATTGAGCGCAGCCTGCAGGCCGCCGAGCAGGCGCAAATTATTGTCGAGGTCATCGATTCCACGGCGCCTCAACCCGTTTCTTTCCCCTTTGATATTTCCGATAAGACCCTTCTTCGTGTCTATAACAAATCCGATATAGCCGAAGTCGTTCCGCCCGCTGCCACCCATCAGTTGGTTCTCTCGGCTCGTTCCGGCGAGGTCGAACCGCTTCGCCGTGCGTTGGCGGATGTGGCAGCTTCGTTGCTGCATACCGATGCCGTCACCATCAGCAATGCCCGCCACTACGAGGCGCTTTGCCGTGCTTTGGCGGCTATCGAGCAGGTGCAGCAGGGGTTGCACAACAAGGTGTCGGGCGAGTTCCTCAGCATGGATTTGCACGATTGCCTCAATGCGTTGGGCGAGATTACGGGTCAAATCACTTCCGACGAGGTCTTGCACAATATATTCAAGCATTTCTGTATCGGCAAGTAGCCGTTCCCGCCGTGTGTCCGTCCCCATTTTCCTGATTGGCACGCATTTTGCGCTTTTATAAAGTGTATATTTATAGAGAATCATTTCAATCTTTTTTGCTATGTATTCCGTTCATTCTCGTTTTTTGCTTCGGCTCAATTTAATGTTGGGTGCAGCCGTCAGCGTACTGACCGGTTGCGGCGCCAAGAAGTCTGCTGCTTCCTCTGCGGAGGATCAAATTATGGCGATGTATGGTATTCCTGTGGCCACCTATCGTGTCAGCGGCACGGTGCGTGATGCGCAGCACAAGCCCGTTTCGGGGGCGCAGGTAGTAGTTAAGGGGTATAAGAATTTCCCCATCGATACGCTTACTACCGATGCCAAGGGCCGCTATTCCGCCACCCTTGAGGGTTGGCCCAACGAGACGCTCAATCTTGTGGCAACCGATCCCGCCACGGCGCAGTCCGATTCCGTGCAGAAGTCCGTTGAGTGGGAAAATGAGCAGGGCTTCAGTTCCACAGCCAAGCCCATTCGTTCCGATATTCAGATTCGTAAATAACCCCTTTTGCATACCGCCGCTTCTCGGAGCTGCGGTATTCTGTTGCTAAAAAGTTTCCAGTATGATACTATCCATGACAGGTTATGGCAAAGCCGAAAGCCAGCTTCGTGACCACAAGAAGGTCGTTGTAGAGATACGCAGCCTCAATTCCAAGACGCTCGATTTGAATATGCGTTTGGCTTCGCAGGTGCGGGGTCGTGAGATTGAGATTCGCAATCTCATTGCACGCCGTGTGGAGCGTGGCAAGGTCGATTTGTCCATTTCCTACCAAGACACCGCCAATCCCGATGCGGTAGTTTCCTCTTTTTCCCCTATCAACACCGAAGCATTCCGCTACTATCTCGCCACATTGCGCGAGTTGGAGAAGGAGAACAACCTGCTCTGTCCCGATTTGGTCGGCACGATTCTCCGTCTGCCCGATGTTTTAAAGCCCAATGATGATGCTGCCGAAGCAGACGACACCGAGTGGCAAGTCGTTCTCTCGACCCTCAATGCCGCTATTGACGCCTTCGTTTCCTTCCGTACGCAGGAGGGTGCCGCTTTGGAGCGTATGTTCACCGAGAAGTTAGACGGCATCTCCGCCCTTCTTACGGAGATCGAGCCGTTTGAGCAGGGTCGTGTCGGCAAGATTCGCCAGCACTTGCTCTCCAATCTCGATAAGTTGGCAGAAGAGACCAAACAAAAGATCGATATGAACCGCCTCGAGCAGGAAATGATTTACTATCTCGAGAAGTTGGATGTTACGGAGGAGAAAGTCCGCTTGACCAACCACATCCGCTATTTCCGTGAGACGATGGGCGGTGACGGCACCGGCGTGGGCAAGAAGTTGGGCTTCATCTCGCAGGAGATGGGTCGCGAAATCAACACGCTCGGCAGCAAGAGCAACCAGAGCGAGATGCAGATTATTGTGGTCAAGATGAAAGACATCCTTGAGCAGATCAAGGAGCAGGTTCTCAATGTCCTCTAATCCGTTTTTTCTATGACCGACGACCGTCCCGTTATTGAGTACGACCATGTGACGCATTATTATGGTAAGCGCCTTATCTACAAGGACTTATCTTTCTCTGTGCCGCGCGGTCGTATTTTGGGTTTATTGGGCAAAAATGGCACGGGTAAGACCACTACCATCAATATCTTGAGTGGTTTCATCCGCCCCGCAGCCGGTTCTTGCCGCTTGTTGGGGTACGACACCCGCACCATGCCGGCAGCAGTCCGCCAACGCATTGGTTTGCTGTTGGAGGGACATGTGCAGTATCCTTTCATGACCATTGCGCAGATCGAGCGTTTCTATGCCCCTTTCTATCCCCATTGGAACAAGGACGCCTACTATGAGTTGATGCGTCTGTTGCAGGTGCGTGATTATCAGCATCTTAGCCAGATGTCCAACGGCCAGCGTTCGCAGGTGGCATTGGGGTTACTGATGGCGCAAGATCCGGAGTTGCTTATTTTGGATGACTTCTCGTTGGGGTTAGATCCGGGCTATCGCCGTCTGTTTGTCGAGTATTTGCGCGATTTCTGCAAGTCGCGTGGCAAGACGGTCTTCCTCACCTCGCACATCATTCAGGATTTGGAGCGTTTGGTGGATGATTGCATCATCATGGATTACGGCCGAATTCTTCGCCAATGCCCTGTCAGTGAGTTGATTACGCCGACCATGACGCTCGAAGACACCTTCATCGAACTCACGGGCAAGTACTAACCCCCCTTCGTTTTTTTCGAAGTTCTTTTTTTTCGAATTTTCCCTTAATCCGTCTGCTATGATTCGCAGTATATTTTTCAAGGAGTGGCTCAAAACACGCATTGTCGTGGTTTTGTCCCTCCTGTTTTCGTTGTGCTTGTGCGGCTATTTGCTGCTCGATGCCCATCGTTTGATCGCCACGCACGGCATGATGCCGGTTTGGGATACCCTGATGACTCGCGACACCCTTCTTTTGGAGTGGCTCGAGTATGTGCCCGTGTTGGTGGGCGTCTTGTTGGGTTGTGCGCAGATGCTGCCGGAGATGCTCCAGAAGCGGATCAAACTGACCTTGCACCTGCCCGTGCCGGCATGGCAATCGGTAGGTGCGATGACGCTCTATGGCGTGCTGTTTATGCTTGTGCTGATGGCGACCAATTTGGGCCTGTGTGCGGGCGTTATGGCCGTGTGGTTTCCCCGCGAGATTCTTCGCCATATTTTTCTGACCGTTTTGGTTTGGTATGTAGCGGGCGTGCAGGCCTATCTGTTTGCCGTTTGGATTGTGTTGGAGCCGACATGGAGCCGCCGCATTCTCAATCTTTTGTTTGCGGGGGTCTGCCTGCGTATGTTCTTTGTGAGCATTATGCCGGAGACCTACAATGCGTTCTTACCCATTTTGATTGCCTTTACGCTTCTTTTCACGGCGCTTCCCATGCTCAGCATCTCCCGTTTCCAAGAAGGCAAAGGCCTCTAATTTTTTTCCAATCGCCCCCATATACTTTTATATTTTTTTCTAAAAAAATCGCCTATTTACATACCACAAATATACCTTTTCCCGAACCACTCCCGAACCA
>CAVKVE010000040.1:17019-18153 GCA_963659655.1 Bacteroidaceae bacterium
AACTCCGAATCATCATGAAACCAACTCCTTTAATTATCTATAAAACTCTCATTCTTGTCACGGCCCTCCTCCTTGTCTTGTGGGTAGCTCCGTGGCTCTATTCCCTGCTCATTCCTGCACAGCGAGGCGACAGTTTCATTTACTACAGCCCATATACCAACGACTTCATCACTCGCAATGCGCAGGGATTCTGCGATTTCGAGGGACATAGCTATACGGATGCCGAAGCGGACTCCTTGTTGCCCTACTTCTTCTACCGTCAGTTGGATGCAGATAAGCGCCTGCCCGACACCTTGTTTGGCGTACCTACCGATACCAAGCGCCTGCGTCGTGAGTCATTCACCTTCAAGACCAGCCCTGCGCAGCTTACCAAGCCGCGCGTACCGCTCTATGAGCTGCTCGATGCCGAGTCGGGTCGGGTCGATTTGCAGTTGCCTTCCGATGCGTTCCGTTTGACGGACAACGGGTTAGAGTTCATCACGGCGGAGACCCATGCCGTAGATGCCACCAAGTCAGCCATGTTCAATTCCGTTTTGCGGGCGCATGGCTGTGTATTTCCGATTCGCTTGATTGCGGGGAACCCCACCACCCGCAAGTCCTACGACAATGGTTATTTGTTGTACGATAGCGAGGGGAATTTGTTCAATTTGCGTATGATTCGTAAGGCACCGCAGGTGCGTACCATTTCGTTGCCGGCGGATGTGCAGTTGCAGACGCTGTTTGTCACCGAGTTTGACGATCACCGCAATTTAGGTTTTGTCGCTTCTACTGATAATCAGCTATATACAATAGATGGCGCCACCTTGTCGTTGCGCCATATCGACATTCCGGAATATAACCCGTTGGAGCATCCGATTTTGATTATGGGAAACCAGCACGATTGGACGATTCGCCTTACCACTGCCGAAGCAACTCTCTATTATGCGGTGTCCAACACCGACTATTCGCTTTTGGCGGAGCGTATTGTTCCCGACCCTACGCCTTCGGAGTTGCCTTGGTCTGCCCGAGCCTACCATTATGTCTGCCCTTTGCGCCTCTCTCTTCGTTCTTGGCAGTCCCCCACCATCTTCCCCCGTTTCAACATCGACTGACCTTCTTGCATTTTCCACCGCCTTTCTCTCGCGTTTCTCGCTT
>CAVKVE010000041.1:0-12950 GCA_963659655.1 Bacteroidaceae bacterium
CAAAAGAACAATCAACGCAGGTTATCACGCCCGAGATGGCGAAGATTCCTGCAGGTCCATTGGAGCAAAAATGGACGAACTACAAAGACCACCAGAAGTTGGTCAATCCCGCTAACAAGCGCAAAATCGACATCATTGTCGTCGGTACGGGCTTGGCAGGTGCATCGGCAGCGGCATCGCTCGCCGAGATGGGCTTCAATGTGTTGAATTTCTGTATCCAAGATTCGCCTCGTCGTGCGCACTCTATTGCAGCACAGGGCGGTATCAACGCAGCGAAGAACTACCAGAACGACGGCGACTCTATCTACCGCCTCTATTACGACACCATCAAGGGTGGCGACTATCGTGCGCGTGAGGCGAATGTCTATCGTTTGGCAGAGGTCAGCAACAACATCATCGACCAGTGCGTAGCGCAGGGTGTGCCTTTTGCGCGTGAATACGGAGGCTTGCTCGACAACCGTTCGTTCGGTGGCGCACAGGTGAGCCGTACTTTCTATGCCAAGGGTCAGACGGGTCAGCAGTTGCTCTTGGGCGCCTATTCTGCACTGAGCCGCCAGATCGGTAAGGGCAAGGTCAAGATGTACAATCGCCACGAGATGCTCGACATCGTCATGATTAAGGACGAGAACGGCGAGGAGCGTGCGCGCGGTATCATCGCTCGTAATTTGATTACGGGTCGTATCGAGCGCTATTTTGCTCACGCAGTCGTTATCGCTTCGGGTGGTTACGGCAACACTTTCTTCCTCTCTACCAACGCCATGGCATCCAACGGTTCTGCCGCTATGCAGATGTACCGCCACGGCGCTTATTTCGCTAACCCTTGCTACGCACAGATTCACCCGACTTGTATCCCTAAGCACGGTGATTTCCAGTCCAAGCTGACGCTGATGTCCGAGTCTTTGCGTAACGATGGCCGTATCTGGGTGCCGAAGAAATTGGAAGATGCACAGAAACTGCAGCGTGGTGAAATCAAGGGTCGTGACATTCCCGAAGAAGACCGCGACTACTATTTGGAGCGCCGTTACCCTGCGTTCGGTAACCTCGTTCCCCGTGATGTGGCATCGCGTGCCGCTAAGGAGCGTTGCGACAAGGGCTATGGTGTCAACAATACGGGCTTGGCAGTGTTCCTCGATTTCTCGGAGGCTATCCAACGCCTCGGCAAGGATGTCGTAGCCCAAAAGTACGGCAACCTCTTCCAGATGTACGAGAAGATTGTCGATGAGAACCCGTACGAGAACCCGATGATGATTTTCCCCGCTATCCACTATACTATGGGTGGTATCTGGGTGGATTACGAGTTGCAGACCAGCGTCAAGGGCTTGTTCTGTATCGGTGAGGCGAACTTCTCCGACCACGGTGCCAACCGTTTGGGTGCATCGGCGCTGATGCAGGGTCTTGCCGATGGCTACTTCGTTTTGCCTTATACTATTCAGAACTACCTCGCCGACCAGATTGGCGTGCCTCGTATGTCTACCGACCTGCCTGAGTTCGCTGAGGCAGAGAAGAAGGTGGAGGACAAGATTCAGAAACTGATGTCCATTCAGGGCAAGCGTTCTGTCGATTCCATCCACAAGGAGTTGGGTCTCATTATGTGGGACTTCGTGGGTATGGGTCGTACGGCAGAGGGTCTTAAGACGGCTATCGAGAAGATTGATGCCATCAAGAAAGAGTTCTGGACCAATGTCTATATTCCGGGCGAGGCAGGTGCGCTCAACAACGAGTTGGAGAAGGCACTTCGTTTGGCAGACTTCATCGAGATTGGCCGTCTGATGGCTATCGACGCGCTCAATCGTGAGGAGTCTTGCGGTGGTCACTTCCGTGAGGAGTACCAGACGCCGGAGGGAGAGGCACTTCGTCAGGATGATAAGTTCTCGTATGTATCGTGCTGGAAGTACACCGGCGAGGACAGCGAGCCGGAGCTTATCAAGGAGCCACTCGATTATGAATTCACAGAGAGAAAGACCCGTAACTACAAAAACTAAGCAATCATGGATAGTTATATAAATATCAAGGTCAAAGTTTGGCGCCAAGCTGGCCCAAAAGCACAAGGACACTTTGAAACTTACGAACTTAAAAACATCTTCCAGGGGGCTTCGTTCTTGGAGATGATTGATATTCTCAACGAGCAACTCATCAGCGAGCATAAGGACCCTATCGCTTTCGACCACGACTGCCGTGAGGGTATCTGCGGTATGTGTTCGATGTATGTCAATGGCCACCCGCATGGGCCTGACAGCGCTATCACGACTTGCCAGTTGCACATGCGTAAGTTCCACGACGGCGAGACCATCACCGTTGAGCCGTGGCGTAGCCGTGCTTTCCCTGTCATCAAGGACTTGATGGTAGACCGCGAGGCGTACGACAAGATTATGCAGGCAGGCGGTTTCGTCAGTGTCAATACAGGCGGTGTTCCGGACGCCAATGCCATACCAATCCCGAAGGAAGCCGCCGACGAGGCGATGGACGCTGCTTCGTGTATCGGTTGCGGTGCGTGCGCTGCGGCTTGCAAGAACGGTTCGGCGATGTTGTTTGTGTCGGCTAAGGTGAGCCAACTTGCTCTCCTGCCTCAGGGCAAGGTCGAGGCAGCTGCTCGTGCCAAGGCTATGGTGGCTAAGATGGACGAGCTCGGTTTCGGTAACTGCACCAATACGGGTGCTTGCGCCGCCGAGTGTCCTAAGTCGGTGTCGTTGGCGAACATTGCTCGCCTCAACCGCGAGTTCATCTGCGCCAAGTTCCAAGACTAATAGCAGTCATCTGCCAAAGTTTCAAGACGCAGTTCATCTGTTAAGTTATAAGACGAACCGCTCTTGAGTATAAAGAAAAAGGATTGCCTATTCCCCATAGGCAATCCTTTTTTTCTGTCCGCCCCCCTCCTCATCCACCTATCTCCGCCCTCTCCTCATCCCCGCTCCGTTTAGTAGGTCAGCCCGAAAGCCCATAGAGGCACGGTCTGTTGGTAGCCGAACTCTATATCGTCTTTTACTATATAGGCGTTGGGGACATTGGCAATTTGGTGTTTGCCTTTGTTTTTGCCACCTACTTCGAAGGTGCACCCGTTGACTACAAAGTCGGATACCTCGGAGGACACCACCGAGTAGCGCACACGCATCTGGTTGAGAAAGAATGTCTCCCGCACATTGCCTATCTCCGCATTCTGCGGCGCTAAGACATACATCAGGTTCGTGTTGTCCAAGTATATCTTCTCTACTTTGCCGATACCCCGTATGCCTGCTGTGGCATCTCGCAGCGCCATCAACATTCCGGCTCGCTCCATATAGTACAGGTACTCGCTAATATCATTGCGCGAGATACCTGTCACCTGCGCCAGTTTGGCGTAGTTCGGCTTAAATGGTACGCTCTCTGCCACCACAACCAACAGCATTTTCAACCGACGCGCCACCGATACGCTGAGGTTGGCATAAGTGGGAATATCGTTCTCCATGGTTCGTGTAATCACCTGCATAAGTGCCGTGGCGTAGTCGAATCCCTCGTGGGCAAATGGATAATACCCTTCTTGCAGGTATTGTCGGAAGAGTGGCAACGGGTGCTGCACACCGGGTATAGTCACTCGGTGTTGCAAGATGTCCTCCAAGGTAACGGATGCCATATCGATGTTGTGATACAGTGCCAGATACTCACGGAAACTGAGTCCTTGCATCTCATAGACCGGAGCACGGCGGCTCAGGTCGGCTAACCCGTGGTAGATGTCCAACACCGAAGAACCCGTAAAGACAATCTGCATATCGGAGTAGGTATCTATCATCTGCTTGAGTTGCTGCGACCAGTTGTTTGCCTTATGTACCTCGTCGATGAATAGGTGTTTCCCGCCCTGTTTGTAGAACGCATCCGCCACTTCTGTCAGAGTGTGCGTGGCAAAATAAAGGTGGTCTGCCGTGATATACAGTGTGTCTGTGGTGGAGAGGTGCTGTTTGATATGCTGCAAGAGCATCGTTGTCTTGCCTACACCACGAGGACCCACAACACCAAACACCCGACTCTGCCAATCCAAATCGGCATACTTATAGCGAAAGAACGATAGGGTCGTCTTGGCTAACATCAACTGTTGATATTCGAACAATGCATCCATGTATCTTGCTAATTTTGCGGCAAAGATACGATATTTCGCCTGTTTATCCAAGAAACTGCACCAAAAAAATGCATTTTTCACCAAAATATGCACCAAAAAAATGCATTTTTCATCAAAATCTGCACCAATTTAGTGCAAAACTAGGCTGACGGTCTGTCGGTCGGTCGATAGATTTTCTAATTTCTATATATTTAGAGGAAATTCATTATACATATATATAATACTATATACTCTACAAAACCATCGACCGATCGACCGACCGTCAGCCAATCCCGCCAAGATAAATGCCGCCCTGCCTTTCTCTCCTTTTCATGTTTCTCCCCTTTCGTTACCGTCAGCCAATCCTCCCCCAAAAACACTCCCTCCCCATAAAACACTCCCTTCCTCCCCTCTGATAGCCCCTCTATTCGCCCCAAACACAATTTATTTGCCTATTTGCAGCAAAAGCCGTGTCTTTATGTTCGAAATGCGATAAAATCTATAGCCCCATCGGAGTTCAAGTCCGATAGTGTTTCGTATTTGCGCAAAAAGTAGTACCTTTGCGCCGTATTCAGTCCCCTTAGCATTCCCATTGCTTCCCGGTCAGGTCTTCTGTCGGGCTTTTGGACGCTGAGGGGGCTGATGCGATTGTACAATAGCAACTCATTATTTATTGCAATGAAGAAACTCTTTTCTTTCCTTATGGCTGTGTGCGCGACGCTGACCCTCTCCGCACAGTCTGTCAAGCATGCGCCTAAGGCGGTGCTGACCGATACCATTAAGGTATCTTGTGCCGGTTGGGTCTACACTTCGAATGGTTCCACCAACTATCATCATGTCCTGCAAGACAACCCCACCGAGCCTACCTACGAGTTCGAAATCGACTGTATGGCGTATGGCACCAAAGCAATGACGGGTACATTTATTGTCAAGGACCCCGATTCGTGGGATGATCCCGAAGACTACATCGATGAATCAGACAGCAAGGTCATTACCTACACCGATGGCATGGGCGATGAGACCTACCTCGAGTATGGCACCAAGGTGGTCATCACCCAGACCGCTACCGGCTACGACTTCAACGCCGTCATCGTTTCCGAAGGCAACATCTATGCCGTCACGGCGCATCAGGCAGCCAAGCCGTCGCCCAAGCAGACGGTTGCGCTCAATTACACCACCGAGGCGGAGTTTTGGTCCACCAAATCTCTCTTTGGTTTCACGGCAAAGGACAAGTTTGCCTCTGTGTCCGGCGACAGCATCGAGACGCATATCGTCATCAAGGGCGACCCCAAAACGGTTGTTGGCAATTACGAAGGCGCCGATTTCTCCGATGGCAACTACCTCTCCTACGAGAGTGCCACGCCCCGTCGCGTAACGGTTTGGGACGATATCAAGGCCACCATTACCGCCGAGGGCGACTACTACCTCTGCTCGGCGGAGATTTTCGGTTCCGATACCATCCTCTACCAGATTTCGCTCAAGGCCGCTAAGCCCAAAGTCATCGTGCCGAAGGACACGGTCAAGATTACAGCCACCAATCTCCGTACCTCGTTTGACGAGTCTGCCGGTATCGCCGATTTCTCGGCCACCAATGCAGCGGGCGACGAGATTTCCATTATGCTCCTCACCTACGATCTCTACGGCACCTATACTTCCTCCGACCTCAAGATGGGTTCTATCAAGCACAACGGCTCGCTCCATAGCCTCACGATGGCGCTTGACATAAACCTCACCGTTGAGCAGGAAACCACCCATTTCCCGCATATCACGGGTTCTGTGTTGGGCAACGACACCGTGTTGTATGTTCTCGACCTCTCCCATGCCGTACCTACCCCGAAGAAAGAAGTCACTATCGCTTTTGCCACCACGGGTGAGTCCTGTTTCTTCACCCGTCAGGGCTACTATTTCATGTACAACGCCGACGACAAGTATCTGATGGCGATGGAGGTCTATACTTCTCTGCCGGAGGACACCTATACCTATTACAATTTCAACCGTTCTTATACCCACCTCGGCGTCATTTCTGCCACCGACACCACCGATGTGCTGATGCTCAACTGCACGGCGACCATCACCGAGTCGGGCACCAATCTCTACAGCCTCGAGGCGGATTTCTTGGGTTCCGATTCCGTGCTGTACCACATCACTTCTTCGTTCCACTACAGCGAGAGCGAAGCGCTTGAGTACGATGCCGTTACGGGTTCGGTGGACCGTTCCTATAACGCATCGGACAATGTCGTTGTTCGTGTCGAGGATAGCGAGAATAAGAAGGTCTTCTTCCATGCGGCGAGCAAGTCCCAATCGGATGAGGTTGCGCTCTATTTCTATGTCGAGGACACCACCACCGTGCTGATCCCGGCCGGCACCTACGACATCGACGACAGCGGTGCAGCCGGTACGGTCTATGCCTGCCAGGGCGTTGAATCCGACGACAATATGCTCTATCCTTCCTACTACGGCACGCTCAACGCTGCAGGGCATCTGAGCAGCGTCTTTATGCTCCAAACGGGTACGGTCGAGGTAGAATATGTAGAAAACCGGCTCACCTTCACGCTCGAGGGCAAGAACTCAAACAACCTGCCTGTCAAGATTGTGTACGATGGCACGCAGACGGCGATCGACCAAACTACGGTTCGCCCCGCAGCCGTCAAGGTTCTCCGCAACGGTCAATTGTATATCCGGCAAGGCGACAACACCTACACCGTTCTCGGCGCTCAGGTAGAGTAACAAGTTTAGGGGTATAGATCATCTATACCCCTAAAGTTTCTATAACTAAGTTTATGTGATGGAGTTTCTATAACTTTCAACCCCTCATCAACCAGTACGGGCTGTCTACCATTGCGGTAGGCAGCCCGTATCGTATCGGTTTGTGCCGGTTACTTATTGCGAGCCTTTGCTTTTCGGAACGCAATGTCGTAGGCTTTGCGATAGTATTTGAAGAAGAATCGCCATTCCGCTTTGTGGGCGATGTCCGCAGCGGCTTTGCGTGCTTGTTCCACTTCTGCGGGGGTGTATTGCAAGAACTGAATCAGGCTGTCTGCAATCCGTTCCACCACTTCCCAGTAGTTGCTGTCCGTGCGGTAGATCACTTCCACCCCCCGAATCAGTCCTTCGGTCTTGTTTTCTTCAACGCCCTTGGAATCCTTGTTTTCCCGAACCACTCCCGAACCATCTCCTGTTTGTTTGTCTATCACTTGCTTGGCCCACTCGCCGAATCCCGCCAGCGAGGTCGTCACAGTCGGTATGTGGAATGCCACGCTCTCCAATGGAGTATACCCCCACGGCTCGTAGTACGACGGGAATACCGTAGTGTCCATCCCTATCAGCAGGTCATAATACGAGAATCCCTTCCCTCCTTCCGCATTGTCCATCTCGGAGAACATCGGGTCATGCCCGTCGAGATAGTAGGGGATGAATACCACATTCACCTTTCCAAACCGCATGATGGGCTTGTTCAGATAGGGGATCACCACAAAGGCCACCACTTCTCGGCTGTTGGGCAGCACTTGGTGCATCTTCTCTCCCAGCCGTTGCATCGATTGCAGGAACACATCAATGCCTTTGTTTTTCCATTCCTGTCGTCCGGCAATGCATACCATCAGACAGTCTTCGGCTATGCTTCGCCCGAATTGCCGCTCTGCCACGCTATGCAGTGCCTTGCGTGCCGCAGCTCGTTTTGCCCCGAATAGCTTTCCGGTCGGCACAAAATCCGGCTCAAATCCGTTGGGGGTCACTATATCCACCGCTTTGTCCAACAGCTGTGCGCATTCTCGTGCCGTGATGTCGCTCACGGTCGTGAAGCAATCTGCCCAGTGTGCCGCCTCTTTCTCCACCGAGTGTTTGCTGACCATGTTCAGTTCCTCGGCCATTTGGTCGCCGTGGAATCCTTCGAAGCAGTCGTATAGTGGTTTCCCGTTTCCTGCTATCGAGCGTCCTATGCCGGTGGCGTGGGTGGTGAATAGGGTTGCCATTTGCGGGCAGTAGTGCCGCACATAGAATATCGAGAAGGCGGTTTGCCATTCGTTCGAGTGCATGGCTATGCGGGGAGCCTCCGCTTTGCTTTTTGGGGTCGTGTGGTTGGCGATGTATTCGTATAGTGACACCATGCACATCCCGGCTGCGTAGCCGAATAGGCACGATTCGTCATAATCTCCGTAGGCGGCGTGGCTCTGTACGCCGAAGTTCTCCCATGCCCAAGCGTATATCTCGTTCTTTTTTTGCCATAGCGCACCGGCTTTCAGCAGTATGGCGAGCGGCTCTCCCGGCACATCCCATCGTCCGATGCGCACGGGTATCTCTGCATGTTCCGTGCCGAATTGCCGTGCCCAATCTGCTATCCATTTCGGTACGCTGTTTTTCTTGTTTTCTACAAAATGGTTGTCGCTGTGTGTGCCGAAGTCGGGCCCGAAAAATACCACTTTGTCCGGATGTTCTTTTTGCATCGAGGCAGCTCGTGTCGATAGCACGGCGTAGATACCGCCCACACGGTTGCATACCTCCCAGCTGGTCTCAAAAATATAGTCTGGTTCTATCATATATGGTTAGTGTGTCCTAAATGGAGGAATCTCTGCTCCCCCTGTATTATTTTGCTTCGCTTCGGAGCCGAAAAAACACAGAGCGATAGGTTGTCTATCACTCTGTTCTATAGGCAGTTACGCCCTATCGTTCTTTCGTGTCGACGGCTATCCGTGTCACTCCTTTCAGCGGGTTCAGTGTGGTTGGTGTCGTCGTGAATCGGTTGTTCTCCGTGCCTACCAGCGGCATATAGCGTACGCTGTCCGCCACAGCCCAGTAGAGTCGGTTATCCACCACATCCACCGCAATCGCAGCGGTTGCCAGCGGGTCTATCTGTACCTTGTTGGCGCCGTTGATGTTGGCGACATAGAGTCCGTCGGTGCGATAATATATTTTGCGGTTGGCGATGCGGAATCCCTTGATGCCGGGGAAGGTCGTAGCCAGTCGGCTCAGCGTGAAGGTGCTGTCGTTGAATACCTGCAGGGTATCTTGCGTAGCGTCCAATTGCGCCACTTGTTCCGAGTTGGTCGTTGCCTGTGCCGGTTCCGAACGAGTCCCGAAGATACGCTGTGCATAGTCTTTGTCGCCCCGCATCAGTATGGCTTTGGTGGCGACATCGGCTATCTCGTAGCTGTGTTCCACGATGGTCGTGTCGCCGTTCAGGATCACGCGCAGCTGCACTTTCTCCTCGCCCTCGCCGGCTTGGTTGAAATACACTTTGTAGGTTGCGGCGGTGTTGGTTTCGCTCAGTTGGGTGTATTGTCGGTTGCTTCCGATGGTCCATTCGTACGACACCGTGTAGCCGTAGGGGTTATACACCAATGCCGTGAAGGTCACATCCTTAAACACTTCGATGATGGAGTCCGAGCAGCTGAAGTTCGGTATTGTGTCGTAAATTGTTATGTCACGGGTGCGTGTCAGCGAGCTTTTCTCATCCACTTGCAGTATCACGGTGTAGGTGCCGGGTTGTTTGTAGGTGTGTGAGGGCGATTTGGAGGTCGATGTCGAACCATCGCCGAAGGTCCAGTTCCATTTCTCTCCGTCGGATGCTTTGTTGGTGAAGCTCACCGCCTGCCCAGCGCGGGGTTGGTCAGGGCTGTATGTAAAATCAACCGATATGCGGTTGCAGGCCATCAGTGCGCAGCCAATCAGCAATAGTATGTAGTTGCGTTTCATAATCTAAGTTGGCGTCGAGCCAGTGTATCGTTTTATCTCTGTTGAACCAGGTCATTTGCCGTTTGGCATAGTGTCGTGAGTTCAGTTGTATCTGTTCTATGGCGTGTTGCAGGTCGTATTCGCCATCCATGTAGGCAAACATCTCTCTATATCCCACGGTCTGCAGGCTGTTCTTTTGCCGCAGCGGATAGACATGGCGTGCCTCTGTTTCCAGCCCCGCCCGTATCATCTCTTCCACACGCCGATTGATGCGCTTGTATAGTTCTTCGCGCGGTCGTGTCAGTCCCACTTTCACGATTCGGAACGGTCGTTCTGCCGTCTTCTGTTGTCTTAGTTCGGAGTATCGCTGCCCGCTTGCTCGGCAAATCTCTATGCAGTGGAGCAGCCGTTGCGGGTTTTGTTGATCCACTTCTGCCCAGTAGGCGGGGTCTATGCGTTCCACTTCCCGTTGCAGCCATTCCATCCCTTTCGTGCGGTATTCCGTTTGCACCTCTTCTCGCAGTTCGGTGGTCACGGTGGGCAGTTCGTCCAATCCGTTGCATACCGCATCCACATAGAGCATACTCCCGCCCGTCAGCAGCAGTGTGTCGTGGGTTTGGAATAGTTCGCCGGTCAGTGCCAGCACATCCCGCTCGTATTGCCCGGCGTTGTAGTCGTCTGCCACCGATTTGGTCGCCACCATATAGTGCCGCACGCGCCGTTGTTCTTCTTCGGTCGGAGCGGCTGTCCCAATGGGTATCTCTCGGTATATTTGTCGCGAGTCCGCACTGATTATCGGGCATCCGAGTCGTTCCGCAATCCGCAGGCTCAGTTCCGTTTTGCCCACGCCGGTCGGTCCCACCAGCACCAGCAGGGTTGGTTTCTTGCCTTCGTGTTTCTCGCTCCCCATTTGCCCTCTTGGGTGTTAGAACATCGAGCCGTCCTCAAAGCTGAGGTCTTGGAATCCTTCCGAGTCTATATCGCTCTCGTCGTATTGGCTGTCCCCGTAGAAATCGTCGTCCAATCCCATATCATCTCCGCCCTTGCCGGTGTTCAGGTTTTGCAGCGGGTCTTCCGATTTCAGTTGTTTCGGTGCTTTGCCTTTGCTTTCGACGCATTGTACGCCGTCCATCGAGCCGGGTTTCAGCTCTTTCAGGCTGCCGAAGAAGTATCGCTCAAACATCGGGTCGAATACATAGATCAGTCGCTGTCCTTGTTCGGTCAGCAGCTCGTCCAGGTGGGTCTCTTCCATCACCATATTGTCGTATTCGAAGTTCGAATCCATCGGTATGAGCGTCACTTCCTGTTCTTTTTCCCAATCGTCGTTGCAGATAAAGAACGAAGTCATTTGGTCGTCGGTGTAGTTCACGCTTGCCAGTATGGCCTTGTGCAGGTCGAGAAAGGTAGCCTCGCTGTCAGCCTCAAACACACGGCGGAAGTTTTGGTCACCTTCTTCGCACGAAAAAGTAATTTTGTATATCATAGTTTTTGTATGGTTGTTTCTGTTTTCTAATTTCCTGCAAAGGTACGACTAATTTTGTATATTTCCAAAAACAAAAATCATTGCTTATAGGTCAATATGTATTCTGAATCGTATTCCCCACCGTGGGGTGGTTGTGTCTTGTCGGTTGGTCAGTCGCCATACGGCGTATAGGTCGGCCACTCGCAGGATGTTTCCGATGCCGACGCCTATCTCCGTGTAGGGCGTGGTCGGTGCGCTGAGGCTCAGTCCGTTGGCGGTAGGCGGGGCTATCTCGTTTAGCATAGTTCGGTTGCTGTTTCGCATTCCGCCGTAGGCCATTTTCAGGCTTACCAATTCCCGCAGCCGCAGGTATCGTATGCCCGGTATCAGGTTGAATAGGATGCCTTGCCCGTTCCATTGCGCATGCAGGGCTATGTATTTGTCGGCGGCATACTGAAAATCGTTCATCAGCGTGAATCGATAGGGGTCGTATCCGTAGCCCTGATTGCCCTCAAAATGGTGCAGCAGCGGGTAGGGGACACGCCCCGCTATATAGCCTGCTTGCAGTGCCCAATCTAATTTTCCGCCCATACCGAGCGATACCTGTTGCCGCACGAGCAGGTTCAGCCGAGCATAAATATGGTACGATTCTGCGCCGTTTTGTTTCCATGAGCCGGTTTCCGCCCCGATGTACAGCACGGGGTATTGGCTGTATCGGTGTATGCGTCGGAAGTATCCGTCTATTTTTCGTTCGCCGAATCCGATGCGCACAATGCCGCCGAGGGTCTGCACCGCATAGAAAGGCATCTCGTGGTAGCCTGCCATGGGGTCGCCGTAGCCTTGCCAACCCATCCGTGCGTAGAGGGTGGTCTCCGTGTGCTCGCTCCAGTCGTTTTCGGTGCGCACCTCTATCTGTCGCAGCCGAGCGGCCGTGTTGGCGGTGTTGCGGTTGGCGTGCAGGGCTTCAAAGGCGTAGGCGGTAAAATCCATGTTTTTCCAACCCATGCTGTTTTCACGCAACATTCGTGCCATATCATCCACCTCGCTCCACACATATTGGTCTTTGTATTCTATGCGGAGAATGTTGCGCCGCAGGGTGGGTAGGTTTATGTTCACCCGCCCCATGCCTTTCCATGCTTGGTCACGGAATCCGTACCCGACCGCTCCCTCCAACGACACATTTTTCCATAGCCTCTCGTTCGTGCGCAGCGGCAGACCTACATGCACGCCCTCGTGTTGATTCACTTGCAGTATTTCCTCGATGTGCCCGATGTCTATGCGTGTTCCGGTGGAAATGTATCCGGTTGTGATGATGGTGGCGAACCACTTTGCCGTGCGCACGACAGGCGTCGCCTCCAATGCCTCAAACGCCTCGCTCACACTATCCGTTTCCGTCAATGCCCTGCTCACATTGTCCGTTTCCGCCAATCCTACACTTATACTATCTATTTCTATCGGTTCTACTTGCACCCTATTCTGTTGTTCCGCCCGCAGATGTTGCTGCAGCAGCACAGTCGGGAACAGATGGGTTGTGTCGGTTTTCAGGGCAAAATCCAGCAGGGTGCTGATGTCTTCGCTCACGAGCGTTCCGTCTTGGGCGAGTTCTTGTCGTATTTGCAGGTTGCTCAGGTAGTTCACGCTGCTTTGCGCCGGCACAGTGGCTTCTACTTTTCGCAGCCCGTAGGTAGCCGAATCAATATAGAGTGTCCCGTTAAATGTCGCATAAAACGGATTCTTCGTCTTGAAATCCAC
>CAVKVE010000041.1:13123-15347 GCA_963659655.1 Bacteroidaceae bacterium
TCCCGAAGGAGTCCCGAAGGTAGAACGAATAATACGCATTTCCCGCCCCGGATAGTGGCGAAAGAAAGCTTCGTCCCAATAGGGGGATGGTGCTTTGATAGAAGTTGATGTTCCCTTGTTCGGCGAGCAATGCCGAGTAGTCCTGCTCGGTCAGCACAATAGCTTTCTCCTCTTTGTCGCTGAGGCTCGCCTGTGTTGTCCCTTGCAGCCGCACTCGCTCCCTCGACCGATAGAGCGGGAGCAGCCGAGTCGAGTCCTCGGCAGTCAGCATGCCCGCCTCAAGACTTCTCCAAAGACTCCGCTGCAAGTGCCGTCGTTGTATCTCGCTGATGTATAGTTCTTTCCTGCTCTCCGCCGTCGTTGCCTCTTGCCGCAGCGTTCGGTCGTTCTCTGCTCGGTGGTTGCGCACCTCTCGCAGCAGCGGCAATGCGGGGTTCTCGCCCGGCACCACCACCACTTCCTCCACCCATGCCGTCTTCTCCCGCAGTGCTACTTGTATGCCCGCCATCGTGCCGGGCTCTATGCTGTATCGTTCCGTGTGGTATCCCACAGCAGACACCACCAGCGTGCGCTTGCGGTTCAAGTCGGTGCGTATCGCGAACGACCCTTCGTGGTCGGTCGCCGCCCCTATCTTAGTCCCCAAGAAGTAGATGTTTGCATTCACGATAGGCTCTCCGGTGGCAGCGTCCATCACGTCGCCCACCAATATGGTCTCTGCGGCCACACATTGCATAATGCAGCCGATTACCAGTCCTATCGTTAGCCAATGCTTCACGCGTTTGGGTGTTGATTAGCAGGATGAAATTGAATGATTGCGTCCCTCAGGTCTTGAATATCGAGGTGTGTGTATATTTCGGTGGTCGATAGCTCCTCGTGTCCGAGCAGTTGCTGAATGATGCGCAGGTCAGCGCCGTTCTGCAGCAGATGGGTCGCGAACGAGTGCCGCAGCGTGTGGGGCGATATGTTTTTCTCAATGCCGGCTTGTGTGCAGAGCCGTTTGATAATGGTAAATACCATGGCGCGTGTCAGTTTGGCGCCCCGCCGGTTCAGAAACACAATATCTTTGTCCTCTTCTTTGACGGGCCAGTGGCTACGCTCCTCCAACCAGTATTGCAGCCATTCCTCTGCCACGGGTGAAATAGGCACCAACCGTTGCTTGCTCCCCTTGCCCCATATTATCATGTATCCCTCTTTGCGATAGATGTCCGATAGCTTCAGATTCACCAGTTCGCTCACACGCAGCCCGCTCCCGTACAGCATCTCCAGCATGGCACGATTTCGGTGTCCCTCGTTTTGTGTCAGGTCTATGGCAGCCATCAATCGGTCTATTTCCGGCACGCTCAGTACCACGGGCAGCCGCATGTCCAATTTGGGGCATTCCAACAGCTCCGATGGGTCTGCGTCAATGTAGTTGTGGTATAGCAGAAAACGATAAAACGACCGCACCGTTGCTACCAGCCGTGCCTGTGTGCGGGGCTTGTGTATTTCCTTACATACCTCGAAGATAAACTCTTGCAGGTCGTCAAAAGTGGCTTTTACGGGGTCTTTTCCGTGTTCATTGAAATAGGCGAACAGCTTGTCTATATCAAATTCGTAGCCTGCCACCGTGTTGGCCGAGTACGACCGTTCCAGCAGCAGATAGGTGTGATATTCTTTGCTGAGTTCTATATCTGTCATCGCCTGTCGAGGGTTTCCATAGCCCCCTCAAATTGGGCTTTGTATTGTGTGCCTTTGTTGTAGTATAGATTCAATTCTATGTGGTAGAGCGAGTCGCTGGTCCGTTCTACCGCCATCCGCCCCGAGTCAATCACTTGTATGCCGGTGTTTTTCCCCTCGCTGATGGATAGCAGATAGATTCCCGTTGGCATACCCTCAAAATCCTGCCCGGGCAGGAAGGTAAATGCCTCTGTGGTGGTGTCGCTGTGATAGGTCCCCGTTTGGAATACCGTGTCATCAAGAAATATATCGCTCAGGTACAGGTTTAGCCCGCTTCCCACAATGTGTCGTGTCGAGTCTAACGCCATCCCTTCCGTGTATAGGTCGAGTGCATACACATTGCGATCCAGTCCGGTGTAGGCTTTTCCGTATTGTTCCAGATAGCCCACACAGTACACCGAGTCGAGTGTCTGCTTCTTGGTCGGGGTATATGTTTGACAGCCCACCAAAGCGAGCAGCGCAGCAGCGATGCCTATTTTCCATACCTGTTTCTTCTTCATCTCTTTAC
>CAVKVE010000041.1:15566-18110 GCA_963659655.1 Bacteroidaceae bacterium
ATATCCCCCGCCTCTACCCAAACAGGGTAGGCGGAAATCACATAGTCTTCCCCATTGCCGAGCTTGAGCCACCCGAAGTGTTGCTGCAGTAGACAGACGGTCACCCCTATCACGAGCCCTATCACGGCGCCTAATGCGCTGATGAGCCACCCTTCGTATAGGAAGATTCGCCGTATTGTTTTCGGTGTGGCACCGAGGTCACTCAGAATACGAATATCGTTCTTCTTATCGATTATCAACATCGATAGCGAACCGATGATGGTGAAGCAGGCTATCAGCAGGATAAATACCATCAGCAATGCCGTCAGCAGCTTCTCTATTTTCAGAATGCGGAAGAAGTCCTCTTGCTGCTCGTATCGGTCTTGCACCCTGTAGCCCTCTCCCAGCACTGCGGCTATCTGCTTTTTTGTGCTCCGTAGATTCACTCCGTCACGCAGTTTCAAGCTCAGCGAGGTCACAGTCAGTGTGTCGTATTGAAACAGCCGGCGGGCTAAGGGCAGCGATACCAACATCAGTTGGTCGTCGTACTCCACTTGATTCACGGCAAAAGTCCCCGCCATGAAACATATCTCATGCAGAAAACTATCATCGGGGCGCAGCAGATTCACCTTCTCGGTGCGTTTGGGTGCGTATAGATGTACCCCACCTACGAAATGCGCATTCACGCCTATCTGTGAGGCAAGCCCACGCCCCATCACGCAGCGGTCGAAAGCTCCGTCATACACCGAGTAGAAACCGTCAGCAAGAATAGAATCGATGTGTGTGATGTGTTGAAAACAACTATCTACGCCCATGATTCGTGCCGGCATTTGTCGCTCTTTGTAGCGTACCAGCGCCGTCTCTTCCACCATCTCTGACACCCCTTCAATCTGGGACAGAGTGTAGAGATTCTGAATGGGCAGCGTGTCCGTGCGGAAGTATTTTCCTTCTACGGCGGTGATCTTCAGTTCGGGGTCAAATTCCGAGAACATGTGTTCCACCAGCCGCCCGAAGCCGTTCATCACGCTCAGTACGCACACCATGGCAGCAGTCACAACGCATACCGCAGCAGCACTTACGCCCGACACGATGTTGATGGCGTTATGCCCTTTCTTCGAGAAAAGGTATCGCCACGCAATATGTCGTTCTACTTTGCTCATGCCTTGTGTTGGTTGTGCTGTGCTTTGTAGTTGTGTTGTGCTTTGTTGTGTGATGTGCTGTGCTGTGCTGTGTTTCTCTCGATGTAACTACTCTTCGTGGTTTGCAGGATGCTCGCTGGTCGGTTTTCCGAGCAGCTCATCGATGCGCTCCATGCGCTCGATGGTCTCATCGAGGTGGAAATTCAGTTCCGGAATGATGCGCAGTTGGTGGCGTTCCAATCCGCCCATCTCGCCGCGTATTTTGCCCTTGTTTTCTTCTATTTTCTCCATCGTTTCGGCCACTTTGTTTTGCGGGAATATGGATAGATAGATGTGTGCGATGGCTAAGTCGGGTGAGATACGCACTTCACTTACCGAGATGAGTGTTCCACCTAATGTGCGGGCAAACCGCAGAAAGATATCGCTCAAGTCTTTTTGTATGAGCCTTGCAATTTTGTGTTGTCTTGTCGATTCCATTGCTTCTAATTATGAATTAAGAATTACGAATTATGAATTTAACGAACTCAGGTAGCGAATTTTCGTTTTATAGAGATGGCGTTGCATACCATTTCTCATTACTCGGCAGGGGTGTTTCGAATGGCCGAGTATGTCTTGCTATGCTGTGTTTTACGCAAAACAAGGGAAAGGAGACACGGTCTCTTTTCCCTGTATTGCTATGTAATAATTAGTGGTCTAATTAATACTTGTGGCGTCCTTCGTCAGCAACGGTCAGTTTTTTACGACCTTTAGCACGACGAGCAGCCAATACGCGGCGACCGTTAGCAGTAGCCATTCTCTCGAAGAAGCCGTGTTTGTTACGACGCTTGCGTTGCGATGGTTGGAATGTACGTTTCATGTCTTTATCTCTTTTTGTGCCTTTTCGACTATGTCACTTGTTTCGCGTTCTCACGAATAGGTGGTTCTATTGGGCTCTCATATTGTCGAATACAAAAACATCTCCTGTCTCCGAGTACTTATGTAGCCTCCGCAGAACACTTCCGATATAGTGGAACGCCCTCGTAACTTTCTCAAAATCAGGCGAGTTCTACTTTTGTTCGTCCTTATGTATATGCTTTGTTAACCCTATTTCATGTCAAAAGCGGCTGCAAAGGTACTGCTTTTTTCTCAAATACCCAAACTTTCCCGCATTTTTCCCGTTTTTTTTGTGTTGCATTTGTCTTTTACGGATTCTCTATTCTCCTGTTCCGGTACCCTCCACAGGGAGAACAGAGAGATTTTTAGTACTAAAAATGGCATTTCTAAATGGAAACTACACCTTCTAAAATTACTTCTGCCATGGTGGGGTAATTTTTACTGTCTAATGTTTAATTTGTAATTATTGTTATCGGTTGTATAATGGGGGTAGGGTGGATTTGGGTGGTTTTTGTTGTGGGGGTTGGACTGTGTTGGTTCGGAAGTGGTTCGG
>CAVKVE010000042.1:0-1988 GCA_963659655.1 Bacteroidaceae bacterium
TTTTATCAAGTAGGCTTTGCAATCCGGCAATAAATTTGCACGAGTGCGAAAAAGGTTGTACTTTTGCAGTCCGAAATATACGGAGGAAAAGCTCCGGAATCCTGCAATAAACCTATACGCAAACAGTACAATCCTATACGCAAACAATACAATAAACCACAATACATCATGATTTACAGTAAAGAAGTACAAGAAATGTGCGTGGTAGCCAAAGGACCGAAACACGGTCCCGCTCCTATCCCCGAAGAGGGCAAGTGGGTGAAGGCTACCGAGATCAAAGACATTTCCGGTCTGACGCACGGTATCGGTTGGTGCGCTCCTCAACAGGGTGCCTGCAAGCTGACGCTGAATGTGAAAGACGGCGTTATCGAAGAGGCTTTGGTCGAGACGATCGGTTGCTCCGGTATGACCCACTCTGCGGCTATGGCTGCCGAGATTCTTCCGGGCAAAACCATTCTCGAAGCCCTCAATACCGACCTCGTTTGCGATGCCATCAACACCGCTATGCGTGAGTTGTTCCTGCAGATTGTCTATGGTCGTACCCAGTCGGCCTTCTCCGAGGGCGGTTTGGCTATCGGTGCAGGTCTTGAGGACCTCGGCAAGGGGCTTGTATCGCAGTGCGGTACGCTCTTCTCGACCAAGGTGAAGGGCGTTCGTTACCTCCAACTGACCGAGGGCTACATCACCAAAGAGTTCCTCGACGAGGACAACGAGGTATGCGGCTACGAGTATGTACACATGGGCAAGTTCATGGACGCTGTCAAGAAGGGCGTTCCTGCCGATGAGGCGCTCAAGCAGGTAACCGGCACGTATGGCCGTACCACCAAAGAGCAAGGTGCAGTTAAATCTATTGACCCAAGAAAGGAGTAATGCTATGATTCGTCCAGTTCAATTTGAATCACAAGACCGCCGCGAGAAACAGATTCTCGCCGCGCTGAATGCCAATGGTATCGCTTCGATCGAGGAGGCTAACCAGATATGTGAACAATATGGTCTTGACCCCTATCTCACTTGCGAGGAGACGCAGCGTATCTGCTTCGAGAATGCAAAGTGGGCGTATGTGGTAGGTAGTGCCATCGCGCTGAAGAAGGGCTGCAAAAATGCTGCTGACGCCGCTGAGGCTATCGGTATCGGTCTGCAGGCTTTCTGTATTCCCGGCTCTGTGGCTGACGACCGTAAGGTAGGTCTCGGTCATGGTAATTTGGCTGCCCGTCTGCTCCGCGAGGAGACCCAGTGCTTTGCTTTCTTGGCAGGACATGAGTCGTTTGCTGCAGCCGAGGGTGCTATCAAGATTGCCGAGATGGCAAACAAAGTGCGCAAGAACCCGCTCCGTATCATTTTGAACGGTCTGGGCAAGGACGCTGCACAGATTATCAGCCGTATCAATGGCTTTACTTATGTACAGACCCAGTTCGACTACTACACAAGCGAACTGAAAGAAGTGCGCCGCAAGGCCTACTCCAATGGTCCTCGTGCAAAGGTGAACTGCTATGGTGCTGATGATGTTCGCGAGGGCGTGGCTATCATGTGGCACGAGAATGTTGATGTATCCATCACGGGTAACTCGACTAACCCAACGCGTTTCCAACACCCGGTAGCAGGTACCTACAAGAAAGAGCGTGTGCTTGCCGGCAAGCCGTACTTCTCGGTGGCATCCGGTGGCGGTACGGGTCGTACTTTGCACCCCGATAACATGGCTGCAGGTCCGGCTTCATACGGTATGACCGATACGATGGGTCGTATGCACTCGGACGCGCAGTTCGCAGGTTCTTCGTCGGTTCCTGCACACGTAGAGATGATGGGCTTCCTCGGTATCGGTAACAACCCGATGGTAGGTTGCACCGTTGCCTGCGCTGTCAATGTAGCACTCGCTTTAAGCAAGTAATATATAGTGCGAGTACTCGCTGATAAATAGCGAGGACCTATATAAAGAAGCCTCCTAACCATTGCGGTTAGGAGGCTTTTCGTATAACTCCACCAAACAAGTT
>CAVKVE010000042.1:2343-4101 GCA_963659655.1 Bacteroidaceae bacterium
TTGTCGTAGGTCTGCTGATTGCGCAGCGAGAGCAGCTCATCCGTATGGTCACGCTCCAGCTCAGCCTGTTTGACGGTAACGGTATGCTCGTGGATTTTATGGCTCATCTCCCACCACGAGGTGATGGGCACCTTGACCATCACAAACACCATTCCGTTGCCGGTATCGTTTCCCCACATTCCATCCTTCAGCAAATTAGCCTGCGCACGGCTGTAGCCATAGTGCGCCCCAACGGCTACGTTCGGGAGTGCTTCGGCAATCGTCATTCGGCGCCGCAATTTGGCAGCCTCTACTTGCATATCCAAAAGCGTATGTTCCGGTGTCGTTTCCGCCCCATCCACATAGAGCGGAGGCAGGCTGTCCGTCAGGGCATCTTTCATATCAACCGACGGCACACGCACACTGTCACACACCGATTGCGGAAGCCCCACCGACTGTACCAAGGCACGGGTCGCCAGACGGATACCATTCGAAAGCTGTATCTGTGTGCGCTCCATTTCGGCTCGGCGTAGCTCCACCTGCATCAGGTCGGTTTTCAGCACCAACCCCGCCTCAACGGCCGTCTCTGCCGTGCGATGAATGGTATCAATCAGCGCCAACGCCGCCTCAACAGTGGCTTGTTTCTCTTGCAAGCCCACCAGCAGCCAATAGCTTTCCTCCACTTGCTCCAACAAGTCTCGGTCGCTCATCTCCGCCTGCTTCTCGGCAGCCTCAACGCCCAACTGTGCCAAGCGGTTGCCTGCCACAATCTTGCCGCCCATATAGACAGGCTGCAGAGCCGTTATGCCCACCATGTAGCCATATTGGCACATAGCGATGGTGTTGGGCAGCCCCAGAGCCGCACCATAATTGCCGTAGAGGGTGGTCAGCAGGTCACGCACCGACGCATTGCCGATGTCGTTGATATCAAATTCCAGCATCGGGTCGAGCGCATAGTAGGCGCCGGCTTGTGCTTGCACTTGCGGAAAATATTTGGTGAACGCCTGTGCCTTGACTTCTTTTGCTTTCTCTATCGCCAGCTCCGATTTGCGGATATTGCGATTGTTCTGTGTCGCCAACGAGAGGCACGAATCGAGTGTCAGCAAGGTAGCCGTGCTGTCTGCCGTCTGCGCCCATGCGGAGCAAGACAAGCAGAGAGCCGCACACACTATATATAAATAGGAATGTTTCATTTTTCTTTCTTGATTAGAGCCGCCCACTTGGCTTGGCGTTTCTCATTGCGCTCGTAGATTTTCCAGTAGGCTACCGGCAGCACGGTGATGGTCAGCGGCAGCGTGAAGAGCGAACCGAAGCAGATTACTACGCCCATTGGCATCCAGAGGCTCGTGTGTGCCACAATCATCGGAATGACACCCAAAGCGGTGGTTGCCGTGGTCAGGAATATCGGGCGCATACGCCGAATACCAGACTCGAATGCAGCCTCGCGGATAGATACATGATGCGCACGCAGGTCTTCGGCGTACTCATACATCATGATCGCATTACGCACGATGACGCCAATAAGGCTGACAATACCCAATACCGCCGTGATAGAAATATCCAATCCGAAAATATAAAGTCCCGTGAATGCGCCGAAGAGGCAGAGCACACTGCTCGACAGCGTGAGCAACGAGAGCGATAGGTCGCCGAAATGGTAGAGCAACAAGACAAGCATTACCAACAGCGCAGCGATGACAGAGATGGATATTTGCGGAATCATCTCGCCGTTGACGGCAGACAGACCTCCGTACGATACGGTTACGCCATCGGGCAGGTCTT
>CAVKVE010000042.1:4334-9005 GCA_963659655.1 Bacteroidaceae bacterium
GCCGTATAGAGCATAACGGGTATGGAATAGTCGCCCTCCCAGACAGTGGTGAGTTTTGCGCCCTGCGTCAGGGTGCGCAGATAGAGCGAGAGCGTGGTCTCCGTGATACCGAGGCGGGTTGCTTCCTCTTCGTTGAGCGTGATACGCGTCTGGCTCGCCACATTGTCGTAGTTGCAATGCACCCAACGGAATTCGGGTTGGCTCGCCATAAACTGTTTGACGCTGTCGGCGTAGATGGACAGCTGCTCCAAGTCGTCGCCACGGAAACGCACCTCGATAGGGCTCATCACTGCCTGATAATCCAGCTGCTTAAAGCGGATGTAGGCGTTGGGGAAATAGTTCTCGTAGCGAGGCGTGTATTCTTTGAGCAGTTGCGCCGTTGCTTCTTTCGATGAGGTATTGACGATAAACTGTGCGTAGCTGGAACGCGGCATCTGCGGCGTATAGGTTGCATGGAAACGAGGACTCGACTGTCCGACAAACGAAGTAATTGAGGTAATGCGTTTGTCGACACGCATCATTCGCGCAAGGCTGTCGGCTACGATGGTCGTTTCTTCTACCGACGAGCCCTCGTTGAGGTGTATCTCCACAGCAAAACACTCACGCTCTGCCTTGGGCAGCAGCTGCAAGTTGAGTCGTGTGAATAGGAAGCACCCCAGTGCAATACATGCCACGCAGGTCACGATGGCTCCCCACGGGTGATTAAAGCACGCCGTCAGCAGACGCTGGTAGCCGCCTTGCAGCAATCCGAAGAAGTTCTGTTGCCGACGCTCCAGCCAGTTGAGTTTGTCGGTCTTGCGGCGGCGAATAAACTGTGTCGCCATGTAGGGGGTTACCCATGTGGCGTAAAATATACTGGCACTCAACGCAAAAAGTATCGCCCACGGGAAGTATTTCACAAAGTCGCCCAGCGGTCCCGTAATGATGAAGGTCATCGGGAAGAACATACCCGATATGGAGCAGGTGGCTACCGACATGGGGACAAACAGTTGCGCCGTGCTGACCGCTGCCGAATACCAACGACTATGCCCATGCTCGAGTAGGTCGGTGTATCCGTCGATGACGATCACGGAGTCGTCGACAATCATACCCAAGACGACTATCAGTGCGGCAAGCGTTACCGTATTCAGTTCGATACCCGTCAGATACATAATACCTACGGCGACCGCCGTGCAGACCGGAACGCCCGTGCTGGCTACCAACGCCGTTCGCAGCGGGAATAGTACAAGCATGACGATAATCACCACGATGATGGACAGCACAATGTCGTGCATAAACGATTTGACGGAGTCGTCCACCACCTTCGGCTGGTCTGTGATGCGGTGAAAATGGATGTCCGGCGGCAGCTCGCTGCTGATTTTGTCCATCTCACGGTCAATTTTCTTACCGAACGCCACAATGTTGTGTCCGGGCACCATCTCCATGTTCACTATCAGACACGAGCGATTGGGCGATATGTCCACGGCTGCGTCGCCCGTGTAGTATTGCACCGATTTGGTCGGCGCAGGGTAATGACGCTCAATGGTGGCAATATCTTTCAATCGTATCGTGGCGCCTGTCACAGGATTGAACCACACAATCTGTTCGGCTATCTCCTGTTCGCTCTTGAATGGAATGGCTACTTGCAGTTTCTGCGTGCCGCTCTCGCCGTCTATCGTACCGCCTATGGTGCGGAAACCTTGCAGCAGGAGCGAGGCTTGAAGCGCTTTCTGGTCTATGCCGTAGGCAGAAAGTCGCGCCGGGTCAACCGTAACGGATATCTCCTCGTTCTGCGTACCCATAATACGGATTTTACCCATTTCGGGTATCGTACGCAGGCGACGGCATAGTTTGCGGGTATATTCCTCCAATTCGCGCGGGCTGCGGTCGTCGCTCTCCACCGTAAGCAACAGCGATGAGGTGTTGCCGAAATCATCAACCACCACCATTTGCAGCACACCCGCCGGCAGGTTGGTTTTCTTGAATAAATCCATGCCCGCTCGGATGGCTGTCCATGCATCGGAGCTTGACTGCACTTCGTTGCGCAACCATACATATACATACACGAGTCCATCCTCTGTGACGGAACTGGTCTTCTCCTTGTCTATCTCGACGAATCCGTTCAGGTAGTCCTCCAATGGGCGGGTTACCTGTTCCTCTATCTCCTGCGCCGTTGCACCGGGGTAGATAGCCGCCACAATGCCCTGTCGGATAGTGAATTGCGGGAATTCGTCTTTATTCATGCGGGGCAGCGACCAAACACCTACCAAGGTCAGCACCAGAACGGTGGCATAGACCAGGTTGTGTTTGCGCATAGCGCTCTCTATGTGATTTCGCTTTTTCACGGCTCGTCCCCCTTATTCTATCACAATGGCTGCGCCGTTGTATAATTTCTGTTGCCCCTCTACGATGAGCGTATCGCCTTCGTTCAGTCCGCTCGTGGCGAGCACACGCCCTTGGGCGTGCATTCCTATCTCCACGGCACGGCGTTGTGCTTTGCCGTTCTCAATTACCCACACGCTGTGTCCCGATTGCAGAATCTGTACGCAGGTTGTCGGTATGGCGTAGCCCTTGGTCACTTGTGCGCAGAGCCATACTTTGCTCACCATCCCCGGCAGCAAGGTCTTCATATAGGCCTCGTTGGCGCATACTTCCGCCTTGATGGTATAGGTGTGGGCGATGGTATTCGCCACAAGACTCTTCTCCACCACGCGTATCGGCAGCGTGTCCTGTCCGAGAGCGGCAATCTGTATGTTTCCCTTATCGCCTACACGGATTTGCGAGATGTCCTGCTCCGCTACATCAAATACGACATTAAATCCGTCGGTATGCAGCAGGGTGGCGACAGGCAGCACGGGGCTGACTACTTGTCCCACATGCACATCGCAGTCGCCGATAACACCATCGCTCGGCGCACGCAGCACGCAGTCGTCAAGCGATTTTTTCGACATATTCACCACCGAGCGGGCTTGCTGCAGTTTGCTCTGCAGTTCCACCATTTTCTGCTCTGTCACGCCTCCCTCGGCGAATACTTTTTGCGCACGAGTGTAGCCGTCTTCTATCTCCTTGAGCGTAGCGTCAGCCGCCTGCAGTGCGTCTTTGGCGCGGGTGTTGTCGATACGCAGTATTTCCTGTCCCGCTTTGACACGGTCGCCTTTGCGGACATACACTTGCGTCACTTGCCCTGCCGACTGCATGGTGAGCGGAATGCTCGCCGCACTCTCTATCTTGCCAACGTATGTGTGGGTGTATTGGCTCGTGGTGTGTGTCATCACCTCCGTATGCACTTTGAGCGGTGCCTGCGTGGTCTTTTTGCATTCCGACTCCTTGCAGCCCGTGAGCAGCATGGCGCAGGCAGCAATCATATATAGTACTTTCGAATTCATCTCAACACAATTCTTATGGGTGGATTAGTTCTGTTTTGCCACGCAGACAATATCTTTTCCGGTCAGTGCCGTACCATCATTGAGGCCCTCGCCGTAGTAGGTCAGGCTGAAGACGATGGTCTCGTGCTGAATATCTCCCTCGCCGGCCACGGTCAGGTCGAAATACTGCACCGATGCCACTGTGCTTTCGCCGGTGTAGGCGATGTGCAGTACGCGTTTTGCGTCCGTGAAAGAGATGTGGCTATCGCTGATATGGCCGGTAGCGGTATACACATCCCCGCCCAGTTCGTTGAAGGTCATCAGCACCGTATTTTTGTCTTTGCGCACCAGCTGCAGGCTTCCCTGCTCGGTGGACAATACTTTGGTCTTGCCGTCAACGGTCACCGTACCGCTGATTTTGTAGCTGTAGTCCCCCACAAACGGGCGGACTGCATCCGAACAAGCGGTCGCCAACAGAACGACACTCAGCAAAAGACTGAACTGAAAAAACTTTTTCATACCTAATTGTTTTTTGTATGTAATAATGTATGTATATACGCTATATTTTCCGCCTTACGCTCGGCGAGAAAGGCTTCTTGATTTGGCTCTTGGATCGGGAATATGGTCTCAAAAGCCGGATATACCACCACCGCCATCGCATTGAGCGAGCATATCGACAGCATCAGCCGTCGCACCGAGATAGGCTCTATCAGTCCTTCGGCTGCCGCCGCATCAATCACCGACTGAAAATCGGACAGATGGGTAGCGTAGCTGTCGCCCACTAATTGATAGAGCGAGAATCCTTCCGGCATTTCGTGAATAGCCATCCGAATCAGGAGTGCGTTCTGCACAATGTAATCAAAGTTATTGGCGACAATAATATCTACCAACTCCGGAAATGGCATTCTTCCATCGTGTGTTGCCACCATCATTGTCTCGCAGAACTCCATTATCTTGCGTTGTAGCACGCTTGCAAACAGGTTTTCTTTGTTCTTGAAATGATAGTACAGCAGCACATGGGTCACCCCCACACGCTTGGCGATACGGCTTATGCTTGCGCCCTGATAACCATTGCGGGCGAATTCTTCTTCGGCCGCATTCAGTATTTCTTCCCGTTTATTTTTCATCGAAAGGTAAATCGTTTTCTCGGAGGGTCAGTTCCCCTTATCCGGCTTAACCAATCTTCTTTTTCTAATTCTAATTCTATTTCTTTTTGTATCTATCCCTATCGAGACGGTATTCTATAGCGTCTCTCTCATATCCCACTTATTCCAACGCCCTCGAAACAACGCCTTTAATGGTTCTTTAATGGGCATTAATGGAGAAC
>CAVKVE010000042.1:9922-12849 GCA_963659655.1 Bacteroidaceae bacterium
TGGTCGCTCGATCCGGAGCATCAGAAAGACAGCAAGACGGCTATCACGATTGACTAAATTTGCACTTCCGTAGCAACAATCAAAGAGAGACCTTTTTCCGATAAGGTCTCTCTTTTTGTTATCTGTCAGGGTTCTTTGCGCGCTCTGTTTCAGGGCGTAAATACTACATTTTTCGGGGCACTCTGCGTGTATCGGTTGCATAATTCACTGAAAAGCAGTAATTTTGCAACCGATATACAAACTATCACATAAAATGGTCTGTTTTGATTATTTCGTACAAAAGTAGAATCTCGTTACTTTTTCGCATAGTTTGAGAAAAACGGTCCGATTTTGCAGGATGGCTCGTCCTGTTTTCTTATCGAAAAAAACAATCCCAATGAATACAAACTTCTTCAAATCAATCGATTGGAAAAAATACCTTCCAAACGCCATTATTTTTCTGCTGTTTTTGATAGCCTCAGCCATCTATTTCTATCCTGCCCTGCAGGGGCAAACTATCTACGCCGGTGATGGCATCAACGGCCGTTCTGCTGTGCAGGAGGGTGTTGCCTACCACGAGGCTACCGGCGACTATTCCTATTGGACGGGTTCTATGTTTTCGGGCATGCCCAACTACCAGATTGGTGGGGGTGAGCGTCCGCTGCTGAATACCATTCTCTACCCCGTGCGTTGGGTGTTAGGGTGGGGGACACGCAATGCGTTCTTCATATTTTTCTACTATCTGATTGCCTTCTTCTTGCTGCTTCGCACTTTTAAGATCGACAAGTGGGTCAGCATGGCGGGTGCTTTTGCCATAGCCCTTTCCAGCTATTTCTTTGTCATCATTGCTGCCGCCCATCATGGTAAGTGCTATTCCATCACGTGGATGACGCTGGTTATCATCGGTTTTGTCCTTACCTACCGCAAGCAGTACGGTTGGGGAGCCGTGTTGGTGGCGTTCTTCACTTATATCGGCTTTTTCCTGCACCCGCAGATGTCCTACTACATCTGTATGCTGATAGGCGTGCTGTTCTTTGCCGAGTTGGCGATTGCGATTCGCTCCAAGGAATGGAAACATTTTGCTATTGCCACCGCCGTCTTTGCCGTGTCATTTGCCGTCGGTATGGGGATGGGCAGTGCCAGTATTTTTTCCAACCAAGAATACGCTGCCGAGACCATGCGTGGCGGCCATTCCGATCTTGTCAAATCCACCGACGAAACCAACAAGACGGCAGGTCTTGACATCGATTACGCCACGGCGTGGAGTTACGGCATCGATGAGACCATGACTTTCCTTATTCCGAACTACATGGGTGGTGCCAGCGGCTACAATTTGGGCGAGGGCTCGCCGTTGGAGAAAGACCTCAAAAAGATGGGCGTTCCTGCCCGTCAGGCGAAGCAGTTCTGCCAGTCAGCGCCCACCTATCGGGGCGAGAAGGCGTTCACCAGCGGGCCCGTCTATATGGGTGCCATTGTCTGCTTCTTGTTCTTGTTGGCGCTGTTGTTGGTCGATGGCCCCTACAAGTGGGCGTTGCTTGTCGCCACTCTTTTCTCGGTCACGCTTGCATGGGGGCATCATTTCATGCCGCTGACCGAATTCTTCTTCCGCTATTTCCCGGTTTATAATAAGTTCCGTGCCGTCGAGAGTATTCTTATCGTGGCGGAAATCACCATGCCGTTGCTCGGTTTTATGGCGCTCAAGACCATTGCCGACGGCCATCTTCCGTGGCGTCGTGTGCGCAATAGCCTGTTCGTTGCAGGCGGTGTCACGGCGGCTGTATGTGCGTTGGTGGCGTTCCTGAGCGGCAGTATCGATGTGACCTCTTCCTACGATGCTCAGTGGAAGGCGCAGGTCGGACAGCAGATTTATGATGCCATCCTCGACCAGCGTACCGCTTTGATTCGTTCCGACGCATGGCGTTCGTTTGGTTTCGTGGCAGTCGGCTTTTTGGTGGTCTTCGCCTACGCCTATTGCCGCTATTTCAAGCCCCGCAAGAACCTCAATCTCTATTTGGGTCTTGCGCTCACGGTTCTTGTCGTGGCCGATATGTGGCCGGTCGACAAACGCTTCTGCAACGATAGCTATTTCCGTCCGCAGAAGGACATCAAGAAGGCTTTTGCCAAGTTGCCTTACGAGGAGCAGTTGCTCCAAGATCCCACCCATTTCCGTGTGCTGAATCTCGCCACCAACACCTTCAACGAGGCGCGCACGAGCTACTACCTCAAGTCTATCGGCGGCTATTCGGCAGCCAAGCTCCGCCGCTATCAGGATCTGATTGATGTCCATATAGCGCCCGAGATGCAGCCGCTCATGACGGCCATTCAGCAGACTTATGGTTTCGAGACTCCGTGCAACGGCGACAGCCTTTTCCCCGTGCTGAATATGCTCAATATGAAATACGCCATCGTGCCGTTGCAGGGCGGGCAGCAGGTTCCTGTCGCCAACCCGTATGCCATGGGCAACTGTTGGTTTGTGGATGGCGTCAAGTGTGTGGGCAATGCCAACGATGAGATTGCCGCTCTCAGCACCGAGAATTTGCATACGACGGCAGTGGTCGATAGTGCCTTTTTGGGGGCGTTGGATACCACCATTCCCGAAGCAGCGCCTTTGGTAGCCTACGACACCGACCTTATTGAGCTGACCCATTATGCACCCAACCGCCTCGAATACCGCTCGCAGAACGAGCAGAATCGTATAGCAGTCTTCTCCGAAATCTACTATCCGTATGGTTGGAAGCTCTATCTCACCCGTGCCGACGGCTCTCTCGACCAAGAGTTGCCCATTGCCCGCGTCAATTATATGCTGCGAGCAGCCGTCATCCCCGCCGGCGCGCATACCTTAGCGATGGTGTTCGATCCGGCTTGTATGCACAAGGGCAATGCGCTCTCGTTGGGCTGCTTTGCCGTTTTCTTGTTGTTGGTGGCAGGAGCAGTTGCGTTGGACATCC
>CAVKVE010000042.1:13509-15722 GCA_963659655.1 Bacteroidaceae bacterium
GTCAAATTGTCCAATTCCCCCATGACCACTCTCATTCTCAAGCCTCATAAAGAAGAGTCGGCGAAGCGCTTCCATCCGTGGATTTTTTCGGGCGCAGTAGCCAAAATTGTTTTAGATAAGAACTACCCCCACAACGAGCCGCAGGAAGGCGAGTTGGTGTTGGTCAAGAGCCACGATGGCGAGGTTATCGGCGTCGGGCATTACCAGATCGGCTCTATCGTGGTCCGCATTTTGGAGTTTGGCGTTAGTACGTTGCCCGCCGATTTTTGGGCGCAGCGTATCGCCTCTGCCTATCGTGTGCGCACCTCGTTGGGTCTTGTCAGCGAGCAGAATAACACCTTCCGCCTCATCCATGGCGAGGGCGATTTCCTGCCCGGTTTGATTGTCGATGTCTATGCCGATACCGCCGTGGTGCAGGCGCACTCGGTGGGTATGCACCTTTGTCGCCACGAGATTGCCCGAGCCATTGCCGACAGTGTCCCGCAGGTTCAGAATGTCTATTATAAGTCGGACGACACTTTGCCGTTCAAGGCCGCCATCGAGGGCGATAAGACAGGCTATCTCATCGGGCAGGGCAGCGAAGCCGATTTTTGGAGTCGTGAGAATGGGCTGGAGTTCCGTATCGATTGGCTGCGTGGGCAGAAGACGGGCTTTTTTGTCGACCAGCGTGAGAACCGTGCTTTGTTGGAACGCTATGCCGAGGGCAAGGAGGTACTGAATATGTTCTGCTATACGGGCGGTTTTTCCGTCTATGCTTTGCGGGGTGGTGCCAAACGGGTCGTGTCGGTCGATGTGTCCGAGAAGGCCATTGAGTTGGTGCGCCGCAATGTGGAGCGCAATTTTCCTGCCGGTTGCAGCCATGAGGCGATTGCCGTCGAGGCGTTCGACTATTTGGCGAATATCAAAGATCAGTACGACCTCATTGTGCTCGACCCGCCTGCGTTTGCCAAGCACCGTGATGCTATCAAGAATGCGTTGCGGGGCTATCAGCGGCTCAATGCCAAGGCCATCGAGCAGATTCGTCCGGGTGGGTTGCTATTCACTTTTTCTTGTTCGCAGGCAGTAGATAAGGAGATGTTCCGTTTGGCGGTGTTCAGTGCCGCTGCTCAGGTGGGCCGTAAGGTGCGTATTTTGCACCAGCTCCACCAGCCGCAGGACCATCCTATCAATATCTACCACCCCGAAGGCGAGTACCTCAAAGGCCTCGTCCTTCAAATCGAATAATGTTAATTATTAATTGTTAATTGTTAGTTATTAATTACTAATTGTCATCCCGTGACCGAGTTCATTGTTTGCTTTGATACCGAAACTACCGGCTTGGAGGTCCAACACGATTGGATCATCCAGTTGTCGTTTGTCAAGTTCCGTTCCGCCGATTTCGTTGAGGTAGATCATCGTGATTGGTATATTCGCCCTTCCGGTGCGTATAGCATTGCGCCGTCGGCAGAGGCGGTGCATCATATTTCCCGCGAGAAGCTTGAGGCGGATGGGGTCAGCCTTCGCTCGGTCTATCCGGAGATGATGGCGTTTGTCGAGGGCTGCGATATGCTTTCGTACAATGGCAACAGCTTCGATACCCGTATCTTGTACTACAATTTGCAGCGCGAGGGCTTGTCGTTCGATTTCGACAGCCATACCTTCTACGATGCTTATATTATCGAGACGGCCCGCACTTCCCGCCGTTTGGGCGATGTCTATCGGCGCTACTATGGGCACGATTTCGATGGGGCGCACAATTCGTTGGCAGATGTGCGTGCCACCATTGATGTGTTCCGTGCGCAGTGCGAGAGCCGCCAAAGCGAGCAGGAGATAGAGCGTGCCGAGTTCGATTTCATCTCGTTGGATGGTTTTTTGGCGTTGCAGGATGGGCAGAAGGTCTTTGCGCAGGGGAAGCACCGTGGCGAGACCGTCGAGGCGGTTTTGGCGTCGGATCCGTCGTATATCGATTGGGTCTGCACCAAGTGTGAGGATTCCACCCGCCGCCTCATCGACTCCATTCGCCACCCCCAAGATGTCCGCCACCCCATTGCCACCCCCCGCCACCAAAAAAATGATTCTTGTTCCCCCGGTGATATTTGTTCTCAAAAAAGTACTATTCATTTTCACTCAGATGAGGTCAAAAATGAGTCTGTCGAAAGTGTCAAAAATGCGATAAATCCCGAACCACTCCCGAAGGAACTCTCTACTAAACCGAAGGAACTCCCTACTAAACC
>CAVKVE010000042.1:15795-17889 GCA_963659655.1 Bacteroidaceae bacterium
ACCCAAACATCCCTGTTTTAATCCCTTATTTCCCCTTTAGACCCTCTAAAACAGGTCAATAGTTGCATATATAAATAATTCTTTGTACTTTTGCCGAAATTTGCATAAAACCATACAATGAAGCAGCATACACTACAGCAACCCTTCACTCTGTCGGGTAAGGGCCTGCACACGGGGCTGAATATCACAGCCACATTCCTGCCCGCCGAGGCGAATACGGGCGTACGCATGCGCCGTATCGACTTGCCGGGTCAGCCTACCCACGAGGCAGTTGCCGACTATGTCAGTGCCACCGAGCGAGGCACCGTCTTGGAGCACGGTGCGTGGAAGATATCCACCGTCGAGCATGCCCTCTCTGCGCTCTATGCGTTGGGCGTAGACAACTGTCTGATCGAGCTCAATGGTCCCGAGATGCCTATCTTGGACGGCAGTGCCAAACTCTTTGTCCGTGCTATCCAGCAGGCAGGCTTGCAGGAGCAGGATGCTGAGCAGAAGGTCTTTGTCGTTACAGAGCCTATCAAATATGTGTCGGAGCGGGGCAATAGCCTATTCATCGTGCCGTCCGACCACTACGAGGTGGAGGTGACGGTCAGCTACCCCACGGGGCTCTTGCGTGAGCAACACGCCTCGCTCGACAACCTCGCCGACTATCCGCACGAGATAGCCGCAGCCCGCACTTTCTGTTTCGTGCGTGAGATAGAGCCGCTGTTGCGTATGGGGCTTATCAAGGGAGGCGACCTGCAGAACGCCCTTGTCATCTACGAGACCCAGATGTCGCAGGAGGGCTTGGACTACATGACCGAGCGCCTTGGTGCGCCGCACTTGGACGCCACCAAACTCGGCTACCTCTCGCCGCTGAACTACCAGAATGAGCCGTCCCGCCACAAGTTGCTCGACTTGATAGGCGATATGTCGTTGCTCGGTTGCCGCATACAGGGCAAGTTGATTGCGCTCCGTCCGGGGCATACTTTCAACACCCAATGCTGCCGCCAGCTCCGCAACAAAATCATTCAGTAATTAGACAATTGGACAATTTACAAATTGGACGATTGGACTATTTACAATTTTACAATTGAGCAATACATAAATATACTAATAACCCGGACTATCTTCAGACACCCCCTCCTTTGGAGGGGTTTGGGGAGGTCTAATTTTACAATCTACTATGCAGCCTTTAGCATTTATCCACCCGGAAGCCAAGATAGACCCTACCGCACAGATAGGGCCGTTCGTGTTCATTGACAAAGATGTCGAGATAGGCGCGGGTACCATTATTGACGCCAACGCCACTATCTGTGAGGGCGTGCGTATCGGCAAGAATTGCCATATATTCCCCTCGGCGGTCATCGGTGCCGTGCCGCAGGACTTGAAGTTCCACGGCGAAAAGACCTATGTCTATATCGGCGACAACACCAATATCCGTGAGTGCGCCACTATCCATCGCGGTACGGCGAGCAAGGGCAAGACCGTAGTGGGCAGCAACTGTCTGATTATGGCGTACTGCCATGTAGCGCACGACTGCTTGCTCCACGACCATATCATCATGTCCAATGCCGTGCAGTTGGCGGGCGAGGTGGTAGTCGAGGATTGGGCTATCATCGGCGGCGGCACGCTGGTGCATCAGTTCACGCACATCGGTGGTCATGTCATGGTGCAAGGTGGCTCGAAGGTAAACAAGGACATCCCGCCGTACGCCATCGCCGCTCGTGAGCCTATTTCCTACTGCGGTATCAACTCCGTTGGACTCAACCGTCGTGGCTTTACCCGCGAGCAGATTGCGTCTATCCAGGACACCTACCGCCTGCTCTATATGTCGGGCTTGAATGTGAGCCAAGCCATCGAGCAGATCGAGGCCACCGTGCCGGAGACTTTGGAGCGCAACACCATCCTTGAGTTCGTCAAAGGCTCTCCACGAGGCATCATCCGCGGTATTAACTAAACAAGAACAAGATAATTTTTGGGTCTATATTTGGACATATTTGTCGAAAAAGACCATACTACGCATCATAATTCGTAATTCATAATTCATAATTAGCAATAATGGAAACGGAAGAGAGAAGTCTCAATTTCATTGAGCAGATTGTAGAGAAAGAC
>CAVKVE010000043.1:0-17509 GCA_963659655.1 Bacteroidaceae bacterium
TATTAGCGGTTTTTAGCGTGGGATAGTATCCTGCCCCAATGAGCCGTCAGGCTCACATGACCATTTTTGAAGATACGCCCTAAAAAGCATAGAAAATGACCTTATTGTTGTATTTTATATAACCGGCATATCTTATAGTACATCAAGTGATTAACCTCCATATTTTGACAGCAGTCAATGGTTTTTCGGAAATTTCATTGATTGCTATCGTTGCAAAACGCCCGTTTCTGTATTATCTTTGCACCGTCTTTCGAAAGAACAGACCTGCCCCTATATAATTCCTTTACCTTGCAATGGTACGCACTTTTTTTCGAGATGGCAATCCCCTATTTGCAGATTTGAAAGAAAAGCCGTACCTTTGTGGGGTTGAAAACAACAATACTATGGAGGCAAGCAAACAACAGGAAGAAATCGTACTGGAGGAGAACCAATTGGTATGTTCTCTTACGAACCATATCGTCAAGGCGACGGAGAAAGAACTCACCTTGCAATCCATGATTGAGATGCTGACTGTCGAATACGGGTTCGACTCCAAAGACATTGAGCGCGATTGTAAAATCCGCTTCGAGGACAACGAGGGAAGCAAAAAGTCGCCCAAAGTAGATCTCGCCGTCTTTGAGCATGATATGGCACACGACAGCGACAATCTCATTCGTGTTGTGATAGTTGCCAAAGATGCCAAGGTCAAAGCCGATGACAAGCAGAAAGGAGTGGTAGCAACGCTCGAAGATATACTCACCTTCACCAATTGTGAGTTTGGCTGTTGGACCAACGGCGAAGACCTGCAATTCCTGCATCATACGGAAGATGCCTTCGGGCAGTCGGAAGTAGAGTCGCTTTCCGACTTCCCTGCCGCAGGGCAAACGCTCGAAGACCTTATCAATGCGAACGACAAAGCAGCGCCACGCAAACCGGCCAATGAGTCGTTAGTGAAAACTTTCCGCCGATGCCACGATTATATCTATGGCAACGAAGGCAAAAAGAAAACAGCCTTCTGGGAACTGCTTAACCTTATCTTCTGCAAACTATACGACGAGAAACAGCGTTTTGTGAGCACTGCCACAAGTTATCATCGCCGTTTCTGGGTGGGGGTGAAAGAGCAGAATACCGATGAGGGTAGGCATGCTGTGGCAGAGCGCATCAAGGCTATCTTCAACGACCTCAAACAAGACGCTATGTATCAGGATGTGTTCGATGGCAACGAGGTCATCTCTCTTTCAGACCGAGGGCTTGCTTATGTCGCTGCCGAGATAGCCAAATACTCGTTCCTCGATGCTACAGTCGATGTCAAAGGTACTGCTTACGAGACCATAGTGAGCAACACCCTCAAGCAAGAAGCAGGGCAGTTCTTCACCCCTCGCAATATCATCCGCTGTATGGTGGAGATGCTCGACCCCGATGAGAACACCCGTGTGCTTGACCCTGCCTGCGGTAGCGGCGGTTTCATTGTCATGGTGCTTGACCATGTGCGCCGCAAGATAACCCAGAAGTTATACCCCGACCTCACAGGCATACGATTGGAGTCGAAATACAACTCGCCCGAAGTGAATAACCTTGTGCGGGAATATGCCGAGCGTATGATTTTCGGTTTCGACTTCGACCCCGACCTCAAGAAAGCAGCCCGAATGAATATGGTCATGGCGGGCGATGGGCATGCCAATATCTTCAATATCAACTCGCTCGAATATCCCGACGGACAACTGCCGGATGTCGCTCTCGTCGCTCCTGCTGTCAGCATGAGTGTACGCCGTAGCCCCGACAAGGACTTCGCTTTCTCTACCGCCGACAACAACGCACAAGGGAAGTTCGATATGATTTTCACCAACCCGCCTTTTGGTTCCAAGGTCGAAGTGGCGCAATCCACAGCCGAGAAATACGAACTCGGACGCATGGGCAACCGCGCACCCGAAGTGTTGTTCATCGAGGCGGCATACAATTTTCTCAAACCTACAGGCAAGGTGGCTATCGTCTTGCCCGATGGAATTCTGGGTAATCCGAATATGGAGCAAGTGCGGGTATGGATACTGAAGCACTTCCGCTTGCTCGCATCGGTCGATCTGCCCGTCGAGACTTTCCTGCCGCAAGTAGGCGTACAAGCCTCGCTCTTATTCTTGCAAAAGAAAACGGCAGAAGAGATGCTTGTGCCTTACGAGCAAGAGGACTACGACATCTTTATGGCGATAGTTGAGCGTGTGGGCAAAGACCGCCGTGGAGCATCGGTCTATCGGAAAGACGAAGACGGAGCAGAACTGCTTTTCGACGACACCAAAGAGTGGATGGTGCAACTGGATAGCGGCAGAGAGCAGGTTAAACAACGCCGTGTGCGTGTCAAACATCTTGACGATGACCTGCCCGAAGTGGCTCGCGCATACCAACAATTCAAACTTACGCACCCATGAAGACCGGTGTAATACACTCCCGTGAGTTGGCGCGCAATAGCAATCGTGCCGATGCCTCTTTTCACCTCAGCGATGCTATCTCCGTCAAACGACAGATAGCACGCTCGCCTTATCCGCGTATTCCTATCGACAAAGTGGCAAGCAGGATATTCTATGGAACAAGAGCAAAACGCATATATGTGCAAAGCCGTGAACATGGAATCCCCTTTCTGAGTAGTTCGGATATATTGCAAGCCGATTTAGAGAATGTTAATTTGGCTTCAAGGAAATATACCCAACAGATTGATACTTTACTACTTCAAGAAGGATGGATATTAATTTCCCGCAGTGGTACTGTGGGAAAAGTCGCTTGGGCAACCAAGCGACATGCTCAGAAGCTTGCTTCTGAGCATGTCATTCGGCTAGTACCGAATGACATGCTCAGAGGTGGACTGGTATATGCATACCTGTCCACCTCTTATGGCTACGCCATGCTTACGCAAGGTACTTTCGGGGCTGTCATACAACATATCGAACCGCAACATGTAGCCTCTATCCCCATTCCTCAGTTCCCACAAGCCTTCCAAGACCATATTGACTCCCTTATCCGTCAGTCCGCCACTCTCCGCGAACAAGCCCAAACAGCATTAGACGAAGCTGTAAAACAAATAGAAGATTTATTTCCGACGCTCTCTGTTAGTAACAATGGTGCTGTAAATTCTAAAACTGTTTTTTCTTCATTAGGTAAACGCTTTGAAGCCTCATTTCATCAATCATTAGGAAGCGAATATGATACTTACATTAAAGAGCATTTTACATGGAAACCATTGTCAGAAATGGCAAGAGTTAGTCGCCCTGACTTATTCAAGAGATATTATGTAGATAATGGTTTAATGTTCCTCGGAGGAAAAGATATATTCTTATCTATACCCAAAAGCGAAAAGTTCGTTTCCAAGAAGAAAACTCCGGATATTCCTTCGCTTGTAATCTATGAGAATGAGATCCTTATGCCGCGTTCTGGCACCATAGGCGATGTCGCGATAGCGACATCGCAACATGCTCAGAAGCTTGCTTCTGAGGATGTTATCCGCATTTCTGCGGATAACATCCTCAGAACAGGATATCTATATGCATTCTTGTCTTCTTTAATCGGTAAGGCTTTAATTCAACGATACATCTTCGGGTCTGTAATTCAACATGTCGAACCACATCTATTAAATCACATACCGATACCCATCATTGCTGAAGAAAAGATGAAACGAATATCTTCACTCGCAATGGGAAATAAGGAAAAACTTGGCAAAGCAGGCGATTTAGAAACCGAAGCTATCTCTCTTGTTGAGCAAGAAATCAGCAGTTGGCAGTAGAAGGAGCGGAAATCTCCCGATTTTCGCAGGGAGAAAGGGAGTGGCGCACTTCTGTGCGTCATAAAATAATAAAGTAATGTGCATCGCTGGCAACTGTGACGGTCGTGAAACCGCCACTCCCAAGAGGAGCGGAAATCTCCCGATTTTCGCAGATAAAAAACTCTCTGACGCACAGGAATGTGCCAGTCCAAATAAAAAATATATGTTAGACTTTACAAACGCATATTTTATAGATTTTGCTTCTGTCGATGGGCATCAAGGTAAGCACCTGCCTCACTTGCAACAAAGTGGAAAGTTAGTTTTTCTAACCTTCCATCTTGGTGATTCATTGCCACAAACCGTACTCAATGAATTAAGGGAATATCGAGATAACTGGCTTGAAACACACAAAGAACCATACAATGAAAACGAATGGCGAGAGTATCAGAAACTCTTTGCTGCCAAGATGAACGATTATTTAGATGCTAACTATGGGGCTTGTATTTTGAAAGATGATGAGAATGCCAATATCATTGTAAGTACTCTACAATTCAATGATGGAGTGATGTATAACCTTATTTCGTATGTAGTTATGCCCAACCATATTTCGTATGTAGTTATGCCCAACCATATTCATTTTGTTATTCAACTGATAGACACACAGAAATATAGTCTTTCAACGATTATTAAAAGTATTAAATCATACACAAGTAAGTTAATCAACCAAAGAACACATCAGACAGGGAGTATATGGCACAAAGATTACCATGACCGATTGATACGCAACCCACAACATTTGCAGAACACTTTGAACTATATTAAAAAGAACGCTATGATGGGTCATTCAAAGTATTTGTACTATCACCCTGATTTGGGGTATGGTGTGTAGAGTGTAAGTGTGACGGTTGGGAGACCGCTACTCCCACAAAAACACCGAGAGAAGAGCGAGAGACAACCGGAGAACACCAAGATAAATTATTTGTCTTATGAACATAGATATAGTACAAACAATAGAGCGATACCACTCGTTGAGCATTCCCGAGCAGATAGACTACAATAAGTTCTACTTGTATTCTATCATCACGCACTCTACTGCCATTGAGGGTAGTACCGTTACAGAGATAGAGAACCAACTGCTCTTTGACGAGGGCATCACCGCCTCGGGGCGTACATTGCATGAGCAGATGATGAACCTCGACCTCAAAGCAGCCTACGAGGAGGCACAACGACTTACAGCCGGACACACCGACATCTCTGTGGAGTTACTCTGCCGCCTATCTGCTATCGTAATGAAGAACACAGGCAATACCTACAACACTCCTCTCGGCTCGTTCAATGCGGCACAAGGCGAACTGCGCCTACTCAATGTGACCGCAGGTTGTGGCGGCCGCTCATACCTTGCCTTCCAGAAAGTACCACAAGCATTGCAAAACTTCTGCCGTTGGCTCAACGAAGAACGCAAAAAACTGAGTACGCAGGTGTCCTCGCCTGCGGAAATCATCGCGGCATACCGCCTCTCTTTCGTTGCACACTATCGCCTCGTCAGTATCCATCCCTGGGCTGATGGCAACGGCAGAATGTCACGCCTTGTTATGAATATGCTGCAGTTCGAGTACGGACTCATCCCTGTCAAAGTACTCAAAGAACAAAAAGCCGAATATATACAAGCCATTAACGACACGCGCGACAATGACGATGAAAATATATTCTCCGATACGATGCTTCGGCTGCATAGCACAAATCTGCAGGCAGAAATAAATGCTTTCGTGACATCCTTGGAAGGAGAAAATGTCACGAAAGATGTCCCGAAAGAAGTGAATGAACGACAGCGAATTATACTACAAATAATAGCAGAAGATAATACAATAACCATCCCGGAAATGTCACGAAAGACTGCCGTCACAGAACGCACTATGAAACGCGACTTGCAGTATTTGCAACAAATCGGTTTGCTTCGTCGCGTCGGTGGCAGAAAAGAAGGACACTGGGAAGTAATAGATAACTTGAAATAACCCTTTCTCCTATATGGCACAAATCATACGACCTCGTTTCAGTAGTGAGTCGAATGCTGGCGAACAACGCCTCATCGATTATCTGCGTGTCAATTTGCCCGACAACTATTTGGTTATTACCAACGGCGAGTACTCCAGTCGCACGCCGCAAGGCATCGTCAAATTTTGGGAATACGACTGTATTGTCATCGCCCCTCACGCTATCTATCATATCGAAAACAAAGACTGGGCGGGACACCTCGAAGGCGACGATGATGTGTGGTTTATCAATGGTGCAGAGCGCAAAAACCCGCATAAGAACGCAGCCCTCAAAAGCAAGATTCTGGGTGCTAAACTGCGTGATAAGAACAGCAGTTGGTTTGCTCCCGTTCTGACGGCTATCAGCCTGAGTTATCCACAGCAATCGAAGTTCGGACTCGACTCGCAATGCGACTGCTTCGCCTCTACCTATACGCTGCAAAATGGCGATTTGGCAGGCTTTATCCGAGATGCCTCGCTTACCGGTCGCGCACCGGACCTTATACTTCCCTATATGCAAGACATCGCCGATTATCTTTCGGGCGAGTCAATCAGTCGTTCTCATGCCGAGAGAACAGAGATTCTTGGATACAAGATTCTCGAGACTCTACAACAAACCGTTTTCTGTACCGAATATCTCTGTGAACCAAAGTCGTTTGTCGATAAGAAATACAAGATTCGCGAATACCCGCTTGACTTCGTAGGCAAGTCTGCTGCCGAATTAACAGAGATTCGTCTGCGTGCCGAGAATGCCAAACAAGCGCAAGACCAACTCAGTTTCTGTCCGAATATTATTCCGTGCCATTGTCAAATCAACGAGGCAGGCACCAAATTCTATGAGGTCATTGAGTATATGGACGACCGCACATTGTACGCAGAGATGCGCGTTAAGACTTTTACGCAGCGTCAGAAGATACACATCATACTCGACATTGCCAATGCCCTCAAAGAGGCGCATAGCAAGGGCGTGTTCCACCGCGCTGTTGCACCCGAGAATATCTATATGGTCAGCGGTGGTAGTGCTGCCCTTGCCAATTTCAACCACTCATGGTTTGTGGCGCATCAGGAGAAACACTTCACGGTAGCATCTATGCTCACCCCCGAAAGCGAATCGCCCTACACACCGCCTGAGTTTGAAGATATGGATGTATGTGCAGCCAGCGATATCTATTCGCTCGGCGTTATATTCTACAAACTGATGACCGACCGTTTGCCGTTCGAGAACACACTCTCGTTCCGTTCTCTGGGGTTATTGCCCGAAGATATCCTGCCTTCGCATATCATCAAGGACCTGCCGCAATGGGTGGATGAATTCGTGCAGAATACGATTGTCATCGACCCCGAGAAACGCTGGCAGACGGCGGACGAGGTAATCAGTTTCCTCAACGACAAACTCAATCAGACCGATCACCCTGTGGCAGCGGCATCCACCGCTACTCCTGTCTCTAATCATATCAATTTGAAAGATTTGAAACCCGGTATGCAGGTAACATCCGAACTCACTCTGTACGAAGAACTGGGCAAAGGCGGGTTCGGCAGAGTGTTCAAAGCCTTGCATCGTCTGCAAAACAAATACTACGCTATCAAATTGTTCGATCGTAGTGCATCGGTAGAAGAGACATACAACGAGTTCCGCTCATTGGAAAATATCAACCATTCGAATATTGTTAAGTTCGTCTATAATGGCTCGTCCGACCAAGGACTGCTTTACACCCTGATGGAACTGCTGCGGGGCGAGAACCTGAGCGACTATACCAAAGGCGACCTTCGTTTGCCAATCAGTAAAGTCTATAGTATGGCAATGCAGGTTCTGTCCGCCCTTGTTTATCTTCAAAACAGAGAGCCGCCTGTGTATCACCGCGACATCAAGCCAAACAACATCGTTTGGGATAACCGCAATAGATTTGTACTGATAGATTTCAATATCTCATCTACGAACGACGAGAGCGGTTGGGTGGGGACTCGTCCGTATGTTGCCCCCGACTTACTTGTGTCAGGCTCCAAAGTACAATGGGACAACTCTGCAGACACTTTCTCGCTCGGTGTTACACTATACGAACTGTTAGCCCACACTTACCCTTGGTCGGGAGCCAATCCTTGCCCTAATATACATATTGCGCCCGAAGATATACGCACCTATTGCCCCAAGATTTCAGAGGAGTTTGCCTCTTTCATTATGAAATCTATCCTGACCAACCGCCATCACCGCTTTACTTCGGCTCGTGAGATGCTGCAAGCCTTGGAAACGATAGGCGAGGACGGATTGCTAAGAAAGACAGGCGTTATCACGATCTCTCATAGCGATAAACATACCATGGATGTGGTTGATTATATCAACTCTTTATATAGCCAAAGTATCCATGGCAATAGTGGTACGCGTGCCAATACGGGTATAGGTAGTGCTTTCGACCAACTTACTTACACGAAAACCAAATTAGACACCGAACTCCTTCCCGATATCCAACAAGGCAAATATCGCTTGATTATTATTACAGGTAATGCCGGTGATGGTAAAACGGCTTTTATTAAACAAGTAGAGACCATCGGTATCAACAAAAAAGAAAACAGCAATCATAATGGGGCTTCTTTCCGATTGGGTAACATCCCGTTCCAAAGCAATTACGACGGATCGCAAGACGAAGAAGGAATGACCAATGCCAATGTCCTATCGAAGTTCTTTATGCCCTTCTACGACAAACAAGACTATAGTCAAGTCCCCGAAGGGCGTATCATAGCCATCAACGAAGGGCGTCTTGTCGATTTCTTGCATGCTCAATCCCAATTGAAGGCATTGAGCGATAATATAGAAGAGTATTTCTATCAGGAAGGACATTCCGAACTGCTACCCGGACTGATGGTTATCAACCTTAATCTCCGTTCCGTTACTGCCCGCAACGAAGGGAAGGGAAGTCTGCTTTCGCAGCAGATTAAACAACTCACTTCCCCCGATATATGGACTAAATGTCAAGGTTGTCCGATTGCCGACCGCTGTTTTATTAACTACAATGTGCAAACTTTCCAAGACACCAACACCGCCGATGAAGTCATCACTCGTCTGGAATGGCTCCTGCGTTCTGTAGTGTACAAAAGAGAGTTGCATATCACCATGCGGGACTTGCGCTCCTTTATCGCCTTCATGCTCACGCGTGACTATTCATGTGAACAAGTGCGGCAATTGGTTACATACATTCAGACAGAACATTTGGCAGACTATTATTGGCAGTATTACTATTTCAATATAACGGCTCCGGCTTATCAGATTGATCGGTATTTCCCACTGCCGAGTCTTCACTCTAACGACCGTCTTGTGCGTCTGCTTCGTGAGACGGATATTGCCCGAGTTGCTCTGCCTGCCTACGACCGCGACCTCTATTACACACGCAAGAAGCCCGAAAACTACCTGATATTTACCGACAGAACACAAAATATAGTAGATAGTTTCAATGCCATTCACGAGATTGTCCCGGGCTGGGAAGTCGATAAGGATAAACGCGAATGCGTGACGGCACACCATCAGGTCTTCATTCGTCATCAGTACTTTGAAGGTAAGTTTGATTACCGCCGCCGACTGCCGTATCGTTATATCGCCGATTTCGCCAATCAACTGCGTTCCAAAAACGATGAGCAGTTGCAAGACACCAAACGCGCATTGGCAATCGCCATCTCTGCAAGCGAGGGCTGTGATAATCTTCGCCTGATGAACGGCTACTTGCTGTTGGCAGGTAGCCATGTCAAAGACCCCTTGTCAAAGAGTTATCGCCGTTTCTCTATTGATGAATTCGAGTTGTTTGTGGATAACACCGATCATCTAACGAGATATATAGAGTACGAAAGCGAATACCTTGTGTTCCGACACAAGATAGACAAGTTTATCCGCCTTACTGTTTCGCTGGACCTCTTCGAAATGCTGCAATATATTCGCTCGGGTTTCAGTCCGTCAGTGAACGACCTAAGAGGGCGATTCATCGAATTGCAGATATTTAAGAATATGTTAGAGAGCAAGACCTATAATGAGATTCTTGTTACAAAGAACGATAAGAAGTTCTATGTTATATGTCTCTCTAACGATAAGAAGATTTATATAGAACCATTTAATCCCGATGCCTTATGATAATCAAACTCAAAAAAGGTGAGGTCGTTTTCCGTAACCCTAACTTATTGGCTTCCGATACGAAGGTAGTAAACCTTGACCGTGTCCTTACCAATCTCTATATGCAGATTTTTGCAAATGGTGCGCCCATCACTTTAGCAACTCGCAGAGAAGATTTTTCGGTCAGTAATCTGAAACATATCATTGAAGTGTTAGAGGACAATGGTTATATCTATGGAGCAAAAGAGAACTCGGATGCAGTTGAAGACTGGCTTAGGAGCAATCTTATTGATATGGTCTTTCGTGGAAATGTGGTGAAAGAGAAGGTGGCATCACTTCGCCCTATGCACCTGATGAGTTTTCGGGTGCAAAACCGTAAGTTCTGCCGCGACTACAATACCGCCGACCAACTCTACATTATGCTCCGCAGCAACCGTGAAGTGTTGCAGGGACTTAAAACATACCTTTGCCAAGGCTGGGACACCAATACCGGCAGCATTGTGGGTAATGCTAAAATGGATGTTGACACAGCAGGTGTCTTGCTTCTTACTCAAAACCTGAAAGAGAAACTCGGCAACAATACAACCTCTGACAAGACCACTCCATTCCTTACCGAACAGACAAAATTGTTCAACAAGGATATTTGCCGTCTGTTGGTGTATCAAAACCATTTACCTCGCATAGTATTCATTGAGTATCTGCGTATCCTCTGTGGTTTCCACTTGGCATTGTACTGTCTCAAATTGATATACATGTTGCCCAAATGTGTGGAAGCAGGTACTCGTGGTATTAAAGACGATTGGTCATTGATAGTTGACCTGTCCGATAACCTGTCAAGTCCTTTAGCACCATACGCAGCCAAAGATTTAGAGCGACTTACCAACAACTATCGCGACTATGTGCGTGCCACCTATATCTTCAATATCGTGCAACAACGGCTCTTCACGGCGGGCAGGGATAATAGCACGGATGCGACACTGGCAACCATAAAGAATGGTATCAATCATAGTGACGGCTTCTATGAGTCACGATACGCTGATATTCGTCAATCGTATAGGGATAATATAGAAGAATTCGACGAGATGATGCAGTACTTCGACAACGAGGATTATTTCGACAAGTATCTCTATTTGCTCGAAAAATCTAATCTCGGTAACGCACAACTCAAATTCCTTACGCGACATATTGATGCCTGCGCTATGAAGAACACAAGTTCTATGCTACTTGCTGACGGTCGTTCACACAAAGCACCACGCAGAGGGGCTATAGGTTCACGCCTTTTGGAAACATTGGTGCAAATACTGGTGTTAGAACCAGGTCAAGATGGTAAATACACTACTCGCACTCTGTCTATTGAAGAACTTGTCGATAAGATTCGTTCTCGCTACGGACTCATTATCAACGGTTTGAATGATGCTCGTTTTGCGGATGCTGATGTAGAACTCAATGCCGCATTCTCGCACAATATGGAAGCGTTGAAGAACAAACTTCGCCAAATAGGATTCTACACTGACCTCAGCGATGCTTGTATACTACAGAAAATTCATCCTCGTTATAACATCAACTGATATGGAAGATATTAATAGTTTATATTACGATAAGTTTTTAAACTTCGTTGTTGAACGATATACCAACGACTTGAAGCAAGCCACAATAGGGCATTGTTTGAAGATTACAGGTCTGGCATTGAGGGAATTGCAAAAACTGATTGGTATGTTGCGCCCTATCAATCCTAATTTGCAGGTATTCATCCTGTCCGATGATTTTTCGGGAGATGATTATATATGCGCTACCAAGTTAATCGAATTGCGAAACACTTCAGACAAGGCGATATTAGCACTTATTCCTGTCAATAGTCGCACATCGGCAGAGGACTCATATGGCGATGCTACCTTCCGTAACCTCAATGTAGCAGACTTGCACAACGCTTTCTATTTCAGTCTTCAAGAACAGATACCGGATGTCAAGAAATATATCTGGAATAACTTTGTGCAGTTCTTTAAGGAGAAACACCTGCCGCAGGATGTTGTAATGAATTATCTGCTCTATGTAGATAGTATTTTTTATACCGACGAGGCATGGGGTGAAGGACTATATTTGTTAGGCATGATACCTGATAGTTCATTATTGAGTGCCACCAATCTGCGTTATCGCATTATGCTCAACTACGACCATTGCGCAAGCACTCTTTGCGACTACTCATTGCCGACACCTGACCGTGTAGCCAACCTACCTCTCAAGCCTAATACTCTTCAAAAAGAAATAGTCAGTTTCTTCAATACCGAACGAGGACTTGTGGATAGATATATTATCTGCCAACGCATTCATGACCACTACCCACAATTTAATCTCTCGCTATGGCAACTTAACCGTGGTAATGATGAGGATGCGGAAAACCAAAATGTAGTTGTGTTTGCAGAAATAAATCCGGGTATTGACCCCAAGAAAGAACTCTATAAAGACAAGGACGGTAACTTCGTAGTACTACTCAAGGAGGGGACTAAATGCGGGAAAATCAAACTCACCATATCTTCTAACCCAGCCCCTAAAGATGATGCTCGCATTGAAGCCTTCCAAATCGTTCTCATGTCACGCGAAGATTATTCAGAGGGACAAGTTGTTCGCAAATTCCGTCTTACATCTAATCGCCAACAAAGTCGTAAGATAACCGTCGAACTAAAATACGGCACACTTGACAATGGCGATTATATGTTAGCAGTACATGCATTGGGTAAAGACGACGAAGTGCTGGATATAGACAATCCTTTCAAATTAGAGAACATAGAGACCGAATGGCAAAATGCTTTCCATCACAACCCCGAACTCAAGAAAGACCTATTCCGCAGAGAACACTCCTATGCTTTTAGCAACGAAACGGGTGTGTTTAGTGTCCGAAATCTTGCCGCCGATGACACAATAGAAGACCCTCTTGTAGATGGTCAGACCGCTCGTCGCACCAAGGTGAGCAACTACCTGCAAGGCTATATGCAGTTCCATATGGCTCATTTCAAAGATGGTGATTTCAGTGATGACAAACGAAACGAGGAGAGTACGCAGTGGCAAGAGGGCGCTCAGAATAATCAGTTCTATTTTGATTTCGGACCTGCATACGCTTTCCAAATACAACTATCTAAAAAACTACTTTCACTAGAACAAGCCTTTTTGAAACATAGTGAGCAATTAGGTCGTATTGATGCCAAAGTAAGTGCCAACCCAACGGAATCTGAATTGCAGTCGTTAGTATTTACTGAATTACAATCTAATATCGCTATTCCGGAATCATTAAGAGCGTCGAAAAAAGAACTCTTTGAACTCATTAGCAACTCTGCCGCCGATAGAACCGGAGTGGTGGCTACTTTCGACATAGTGCAGCATCTCGGTGCAATAAAACGCTATCTCACCGACTATGCGGCATGGATTCGCACACTATCCGACACTTCACTATCAGAAGAGGAGGCTCTGGAAATACAAAATATAGATACTGTAACACTTCTTGCAGAAGCACCTGACAATGGTTACTTTCGTGTCAAACTAATCACTCCATTGCATCCCTTGCGCCTAGCATGGCTTGTTAATATATACGAATTGTTCAACGACTGGGAGGAGAAAACATTGACCAACACTGCCTATAAAAATAGTTGGTACAAGAAATTAGATAAACTATTTATGGGTGGTCTGCCTTTAGATATTGCACCCTTTATTCTCGCAGAGGGTTCTATAAAAGAACCATTCCAATATGTAGGCGAACTGACATTTGGATGGGGTTTTTATGCTCAACCATCCGGCAAAACAGACAATATGTTCGTTTCCGAATTCAGGCAGTTGTTGGCATATACAGCAACACTGATGAATGTACCGCGTGAAACTCGTATTGATAGTGATGTTAGTTTAGATATGGTGGTAAGACATATCACTAACTATGCCAAAGCACACCCCTACACACAGAAATTGGTTATCAACTTATTCAATGCCGGTGATGCGGCTAATTTTGCAGTTGCACTGCTTGTATTAGAAAAATCTGGTATTTCTCTTGATTATGAGATACGCATCTTTTCAGATGATATGCTCATTCAGTCGGGTGAGGCTCTGCGCGATTTGGTTAATCCTGAAATGCAATACTCTATCGACGAAGCAGAAGTGTTCTCGCAATCATCTGCCAACCGACTTTTCCCAAAACTGCGCTTCTCTCGCAATAATATAAGGGAGTTTGTTCAGCACCACGACCTCTATCAAGCACATCTGTCTTTCCTAATCAATCCATTCCCTGTACATACCGAATTAGTGCATCCCGATGAATTTAGCCGTTCCTTCTTCCTGAATGGTGTAATACGCAAATCCGTTGTTTCTGAAAAAGAAATTGGGAAATCATTTATATGGAATAGATATTTTTCGGAGAAGAATGTATCAAACTCTATTACAGGATTTGCCGATGTGGCTGTTGACCTGTTTGCCGGCATACAACGAATGACTGGTAAGGTAATGTCCTCTACTCAGAAAGAATCCGTTCCCGCCACAACCTTACAAATAAAAGAAACTGATGCTATGTTGCTTTCTTTCGTTCATGAGGTTTCAGATTGGGTAATCACTTTTGATAAGAATATGGGTCCGGAATTTTACGACCTGCCGAGTTTAGGCGGCGATGAGATGCCATATCTGTTAGACTATGTACCGAGTGGGGAGACAATGGGTATATCCTCGTTCCTTACTACTCGTCCTACAAGCGAGGTGGAGGGGCTAATGGCACCGCACTTCCGCTCATACGGCATTAACATGGATAACCCTCATAGGTTTAAATCTCTTTTAGAAGATGTCCGAACAGTCAGTAGTTCTATTCTTATGCAGGTGAATGCCACACAGCGCAAGGCTTTTGAGGTGTTGGGAATTATACTCGCCAAACGCTTCTTGAAGAAGAAGGGTTTATTGACAGAGGCGTTCATCATTCCCATTGACTTGCACAAAGAACTCTTTGAAGATATAGATGATAAAACCAAAGAAAGAGCCGATAATCTTGTGGTGCAATTTGATTCTGTTAAACGAGAAATCACGATGACTGTCGTGGAGATTAAGTGTCGTCAAAATTTAGGAGAGGCAGATTCAAAAGCATTGTACGAGAAGATTCAAAGCCAAGTGCTTAATACAATCTCCGCAATGCAGCAGCACTTTGAGATAAAACCAATGAATGACCGTCTGGACCGTGAATTAAAAACACTCGAATTTAAGCAGTTCCTGAATTTCTATGTACAACGAGCTTCTCGATATCAACAGTTGGATTCAGATGTCGCTCTTGACTATACAAGATTCCTCAATTCATTAGAGAACGGTTATACACTTCGCTTCAAACAACTTAGCATAATCTTTAATTTCAGCCAAGAATCCCGTCAGAAGAAAGAGTATCTTGGTGATTTGGTCATTTATACGATGGGGAAACCCGTACTTACAGAAATACTTGATGATAGTTCGACTCTGAATACTTCAAGTCTCAACGAGCGTGACCAACAAGATGTTGACCAAGATTTCATCAATTACTTTGAACCTCGGTCACATCGTCCTGTTAAATATGTCGAAGATGACCTGCAGCCCGAAGAACAACAGAAACAAAAAGATAATCCGCTTCCGCAAAAAGAGCATAAGACTGAAGAAAAGCAATCTCACGAACATAAACCAGACAAAGAACCGAAACTATCACAAGGGGAGGAACCTGCCACAAATTATATTGAACCTAAGTTAGACATGCTTATTGGTGATAATAAGACTTCACCTCAATTTGGGGTTCTTGGCAAAGTTTTATCCAATAAGCGTGTAGTTGGCATTGACCTTAACCAGTGTAACACCATTAGTCTATTTGGCGTGCAAGGTGCAGGTAAAAGTTATACCATAGGTAGCGTGATGGAGATGACGCTAAAGCAGTTTAGCAATGTCAATAAGTTACCTGCACCAATGGCAGGTGTTATCTTCCATTATAGCGATAGTATGGACTATGCACCGGAGTTCACTTCAATGATATATCCGAACGATGAAGCAACTCAACTATCTAAACTCAAAGCGGAATATGGTGCTGAAGCCGACAGCGTAAAAGATGTGCTGCTACTTGCACCGGAAAGTCAAGTCGAAAACCGCAAAACGGAATATCCCGGCATTGAAGTTCATCCAATAGGTTTTGATTCGTCTGAATTGAGTGTGAAAGATTGGATGTTCCTTCTCGGTGCAACAGGCAATGATTCAACATACATTAAAGAGTTGAAACAGATAATGAAGGCCAATCGTCACGATATGTCATTGCAAAACTTACGCAAAGGCGTTAATAATAGCGACCATTTCTCGTCTGCACAGCGTGCATTAGCTGTGCAGCGCCTTGATTTCGCCGATGAGTATATCAATGATGGTACCAAACTTTCACAATACTTACATCCGGGTCGCCTAATCATCGTTGACCTCCGTGACGAGTTTATTGAAAAAGACGAAGCATTAGGCTTGTTTGTGGTTATGCTAAATATCTTCTCCGGAGTAATGCAAGTTGATGGTAAAAAGTTTAATAAATTTATCATCTTTGATGAGGCGCATAAGTATATGAACAACAAAGATTTAGTGGCTTCTATCACGACGGCTATTCGCGAAATGCGACACAAAGGAGTTTCGGTTATGATAGCAAGTCAAGACCCGATGAGTCTGCCTACCGAAATTATAGAGCTCAGTTCAATAGTTATCATGCATAAGTTCTCATCTCCTGCATGGGTTAAACATGTACAAAAAGCCATTACCGCTCTTCAAACACTTACCCCGACAGAAATGGCTTCATTGGGTTCTGGCGAAGCATTCCTGTGGGCAAATAAGTCTGACGATAAACTTGTAACCCAGCGTCCTATTAAAATTTCTATCCGTCCACGTGTTACCAAACACGGTGGAGAAACAATAAGTGCTCTTCAGAAATAATGCATATATATGAATATACAAATAAGGGTTTAAGGCACGAGAACCAAGATTTCATACTTTATCATCCGCTTAGTAATGGAGGGCATATTTTCATTCTTGCAGATGGTATGGGTGGTTATGCGGCTGGTGATATCACTGCTAAATCAGTTTCAGAATCCATTTATGAATATGTAGACGAACATCTAACAGATTCTTCACCGGAAGTTATACTTCGCGATGCGGTAATCTTTTCAAATTCCGAACTTGAACTTCGTCGCTTATCATACGGCGGTGTGCAGATGGGGACAGTAATAGTTGTTATGCTCCTAATGGGTTCTACTGCAGCTGTAACATGGCTTGGTGATAGTCGCTTGTATCATTATAGAGGAAACAAACTCCTTTTTCAAACAACTGACCATTCGATGCTAAACAAAATCAAGCAATCTCGCACCCTTACATCCGATGATATAGAACGCTATTCGGCTATTGTGACAAGGTGCATTATGGGAGACGAAAAACTCGGGAATGTTGAAGTTGAGAGTTGTCAAGTAGAAGATGGTGATGTTTTTTTTATGTGTTCAGATGGTATTCATAAAGTTATTGAACCATACAACCTGCCAAAAGATGACATCGCATTGACTGATTATCTGAATGCAAATATAGAAAAGTTCGACGATAACTATTCACTGATTAAAGTTGTTATATAGGGGACTTCTATAAATTGCTTTGTAGTGATTTTTGGAATTTTGGATAGCA
>CAVKVE010000044.1:0-17363 GCA_963659655.1 Bacteroidaceae bacterium
CGTTCCGCCAATACGGCAACCGCAACCAATCCATCGACAACTACAAAGCATAAATACACCACCGAAATCGGTGGGTTTGTAAGCGTTCTTTGATGTATTGAAAATAGTCGCAAGCCTTATTCAAAAAAAACGGGCAAATCTTTTAATGGCAAAATTGCTTATTTGCACTCTATCAAAAAATCACGATTTAATCGGACTTAGAGAGGCAAAATGCAGACAAAATTTGTTCAATCCGTAAAAAATAAGTAACTTTGCACAAAATTACAGCACTATGGATTTAAGACAAATTTTCTCGCAACGGCTTAAAAATGCGAGACTTATGAAAGGATACTCATGTAATACTTTTGCGGATGCTTTGAATAATATAGTTTCCGCACAAACTTTGCGCAATTACGAAAATGGCATATCATTCCCAAAGAATGAAGTAATGAGTGCTATCTTGCGTGTACTGGATGTCAAAATCGATACACTTTTCCGCCCCTTTACTATTGATTGGTCTAATGTCAAGTTTAACTACCGAAAGAAAAGTAAACTGAGCGGTGCGAAAATTGATGAGATTATACAAAACATACATGACAAAGCGGAGAGATATGTAGAATTGACTGAGATAATGTCAATATCAGCCACTGCAGATGAGTGCATAGCACAATGCCGTATAAATAGCGTTTACAATAACGATGATGCTCGGCGTATTGCTATGTGCGCTCGCAATAGTCTTGGTCTTGGTACTGAGCCGATTGTTAATATGCAAAATGTTGTAGAGCGGATGGGGGTCAAATTGCTGCCAATCAACGCAGACGAACAGTTCGATGGTGTTCACTTCCAATGCAATGGTCATATTTTTATATGCTACAACAATTCACTTGAAAGTGTTGAGCGCAAGCGTTTTACTATTGCACATGAATTAGGACATTTATTGCTTAACATCCCCGATACCATTAACGACAAAGAGGTTGAAACTCTATGCCATTCGTTTGCTTCGGAGTTCTTGCTACCCACTCAAAAGTTATACGAACTATTGGGTGCAAATAGAAAGAATATAGCATTGCCTGAACTCAAAAACATCCAATCTCTGTATGGTATATCCATAGATGCAATAATGCAGGCGGCACGCGATTTGAATATCATAACCGATAGAAGATTTACTACTTATCATGTCATGAAAAACAAGGGTGTCATCAATAAAGAATATGTTGATAAATCCGAATTTGAGGAAAAAGGAAACGATAGGTATGAGAACCTTGTGTATCGTGCATTATCAAGCGAGATGATTTCAATATCTAAAGCCGCATATCTGTTGAATATGGATGTAAAAAAGGTTTCCGAAAAAATAGCCTTTGTGTAATATGGAAGCAGATATAGTAGTTTATGATACCAATATCTTGATTGATATACTCGATATGGAGATATTGGAGGTATGTGAAAAATTAGGTCTCCACATTCATACAACATCGTTGGTGCGTGATGAAATCGAGAACGAACAGCAATGGGCAAAAATAGCAGAACACCTTAATATAAGTATTTTTGCTTATGATGATTTGGAACAATATAGTAATTTGCAGATTTTCATATCCCAATTTCAGCATAGGAGCAATCTGTCCATGCCCGATTTTTCGGTGCTTAAATTAGCAAAAGAGTTATCCGTTCCGCTATACACTTCCGACAGACGCTTACGAAACATTGCCATACAAACAGGGGTGGAAACACATGGTAGTTTACACATAGTGGTATTGCTAAATCGAGCAGGGGTACTTTCAAAAGATAATGCCATCAAGGCGTTAGAGTTACTTAGACTGAAAAACCAACGCATTTCCGATAAGCACATAGAAAATGTAATAGAACAACTAATCTAACCACACGATTTCGATGGGTTTAATCCAAGCGACTATTTTCGATACGAAGATAGCCGCTTTTTGTATACCCGAAAATGAATAAGACCTACACCATAGATGAGTTGCACGCCCTTTGGGAGAAAAAGAACAAGGGAAAGGCGGCACAGAGCGAACACGCTCTGCAGGTGGAGTGCCTGCGTTGGCTGCATATAGCGCACCCGAATGTGTTGTGCTATGCTATTCCGAACGGAGCGTACACGACCAAGACGACAGCCCGCAAGTTGGTGGCGGAGGGCGTGGTGCATGGTATTCCCGACCTCTGCATACCTATCGGCAGGAACGGCTATAACGCACTCTATATCGAAATGAAAAACGGCAAAGTAGGCAGATTGTCCGACCACCAGAAAGAACTCATACCCCGCCTGCAAGAATATGGAAACAAAGTGGTCGTCTGCCGCACGATGGCTGAGTTTAGGAAAGAGGTGGAGGAGTATCTAAATCAATAAAAGAAATACGCAGAGAGAATAAAAAACTCTCTGCCTCCTATAGCGGAGATAGATTGCAAGCACATCCGCTATAGACAAAGGTGACACAAGCACCACGACAGAGAATAAAAACCTTTGTAGTGCGCTTGTGTCGCTCTTTTAGTATGTGCTTGCGGCTGCAAAGGTACAGCCTTTTATTCAAATACAAAAATGAAGACAGAACTTTTTGCAAAAATCATGGCTGTGGTATCGGAAATCACAGAGGTATCGAAAGAGGAAATTTTATCGCAAAGTAAAACCGAAGAGTGCGTCGCAGCACGGGCGTTGTTCGTGCATTTTTGTTGTACGAAAGGCGTACCCACCTGCGCCATACGGGACTATCTCAAACGGAAACGGAACGACTGCGTTGCACACTATCATTCTGCCTACTATTCATTCCATAAATGCTCATTGTACTTTCGAGAACTTTCCATTGCTATTGAACATAAGTTGTCGACAACCACAACATAACCACCTGCCAATCTGCCGACAATAGGCGGATAACTATTTGGGATAATTAGTAGATAGCCGTACCTTTGCAGCGTGATTTGCAAGCCACACCAATGGTGGAAGGTAAAAGACACCACGCTAAATTCAAAACAAATGGACGAAGTAAAAGAGAAAATCTATTGTATGCCGTATGGTAACAATAGCGATGCCTTTGCTACGGCTGCTCTTATGCGGGACAACAACTCTCCCGCTGAGATGATGGCACTAATGAACAACGGCAATCAATGGAACAACCCGTTTGTGTATCTCGTATGGATGATGTTTGCACAGCGTCTGTGGGGTAACAACGAGTGTGGTAACAACGAACTGAATGGGCGTATCAATGAGTTGCAGGCGCAGTTGCAAGACAACCACAACACGGACTTGCTGATGTCGGCAATCAATGGTAATCAGTCGTCGCTGCACGACCTTGCCTCGAACCTGAATGTAGGCGTACGAGATTTGCAAATGGCTATCTGTGGGGTACAGAACTCTATCACGCAGGTAGCAGGGCAAATAGGTACTACGGGCGAGCGGGTTATCAACTCGGTGCTGCTCGGTAACAAAGACCTTACCTCTACCCTACAATCGTGCTGCTGCACCACGCAACAGTCTATTCTCAAAATGGGGTACGAGAACCAATTGGCAACGCAGGCGCAGACCTCTGCACTGATGGGGCGGTTGGACATTCTCGGCAACGGAATTACGCAAGGCTTTGCACAAGTGGGCTACGCTCAACAGCAACAGACCTGCGACATTCTCAACGCTAATGAGAAGAACACGCAGCGCATAGTGGACACACTCAATGCACACTGGAACCAAGAGTTGCAACTGAAGTATCAAGACGCAAAAGCCGAGTTAAGTCAGTTGGCTCAGACCAATGCATTGACCACGCAACTGAACGCTATCGCCGCAGCGGTTGCCAAGATACCGACAACGACTACTGCGTAACCTTTCCGAGGAGTGGGCAGACTATGCCTGCTCCTCCTTTCACAAGCGACCTTTGACAGACTATAATGGATAGCCGAACCTATTTTTTGTTTGATAAAAATGATTGGGGAGGTTGCAAAGTTAATTTTTTTGCCGTAACTTTGCAGCGCAAACTCATAAACACAACTCTATATGGAATACATATCTATTATTATTGCCGGTATAACACTTGTGCTTAGCATTGTGTCTATCATTTATTCGACAGCATATAAGCGTGGGGAGTATGATAAACGATTGGAGAGATTAGAAGAGGACAATCATACTACCAAAGACAATGTTGCAAAACTGCACGATGATATGATACGAGTGCTAACAGTCATGCAGCTGAAAATGCGTGGCACTGAAAGCGTACTTTCGGCAAAAAACTCACCTCGCCAACTGAATGATTTGGGTGGAAAATTATACTCGGAAATGAATGGTTCTAAGTTCTTGACTGATAACGAGGACAAACTATTCTCTATTATTGACAAGCAACAACCCAAGACCGCTTTTGATGTAGAGGGTGCTGCGTTGTTTGCTTGCAATAGTGTTGCGAACGATGACATATTTAATCCTATCAAACAATTTATATATAATTGCCCTACCCAAAAGGATGCAAATGGGGATGATTATGAACTGACACTTGATGGAGCGTGCTTCATATTAAGTCTTCCACTTAGAGACGCATATTTACAGAAACATCCAGACCTAAAATAATATTGTCCAAAAGATAATACTTACCCAAAGGGCGGCTATTCATTACAGAATGGTCGCCCTTTTTGTTTTACTCTTAATCCATACGATTATGCTATTCAAAGAACTGAAAGCAGGCAATTATGCCTACCTTATTCAAAACGACCGAGAGCGGCTTGCCGTTGAGCAGGCAAAGATAGTGTCGGTCGGAGTTCCCTATTTTGAGGCACAAGGCACAAATGCCGTGCAGAAAGTGATTGACCTCTGTATCTCCCGCAATGGTAAGGAGGAAACCTATAAGATACCCGAAATGCTATCTACCACGCAGGCAGGTACGACCATACTCTTTGCCGACCGAGATAGTTTTCTCAACGAGTTGGAGGCAATGCGCAACCAAAGCGAGGACATCATCCAAAGTGTGGAGTACCACAGACAGCGCAAGACCACTATCGAGCAGGCGTTGGCGGAGTATAATCCTGCCTACAAAGAAAAGAAAGATATGGAGGACAGGCTCGGCAAGATAGAGAACGCTATTGCAGGCATAGAGCAACTGCTGCGTAAATCCTCAACGGGCAAAGGCTATGGCACGGAGTAAGAACGAGCAGCCGCCACCGAGTATGCGGCTCATATTCACGAATATAGAATTGTTTCACTCGCACCCGAAAGAGTGCAAAGACTGTAAGATACTATGGACTATAAAGCAATGATAGAAACCGCTGTTAAGAATGGCGGAGGAGAAAAGACTATGTGGAAAGCCGTAGAGGCTGCCGACAAAGCAATGGAATACATCCGAGAGAACGACCCACAGGAGTACGATTGCCTGCTGCGACAACTCTATGTGGCATTGTACGGCAAGCACTACAACCGAGAGTTAGCCGAGCAAGACGCAAAGGGTATATGTTACACCGACGCAGACGGAAACGAGCAGCACGGAGCATATTGGACTGCCGAGCAGATAGAGAGTGCCACACAAGGCAAGTCTTTTCCAAGCGGCACAACGCTGTGGGATAAGTACATTGCCTATAATGCGGCACACGCTGACTTCTGCAAGAAGTTTGATGATGAGCAAGTGATGGACATCGCCTATCTCTTTTTCTTTGCAGATGAGGACTGGAAAGGAGAGAATAAGATTTGGGAGTATATGAGTATATGAGTATGCGGTAACATCCGATGGACAAGTGAAAGAGGGGCGCACATTTTCCGTGCGCCCCTCTTTGTGTACTAACCATACGACTGTCAGCGACGCTTTGCAAACTTGGAGAGCATGCTGAGTGTTTTTTCCACTCCTGCTAATCGCTCCAATTCTTCTTTGCTCGGTTGTGCTTCGGCAGAACTATGGCGATAATAGACTTTGTTCTTGCCATTGTTCTCCAACCCCTCGTAGGGGACACCCGAACGAGTATAGTCTATCAGTTCTTTCCCATTGTCGTCGAACCCTGATACCAATGAAATAGTCAGAGGGTCATAGTCGTCAGCGTCAATAACAAAGTCTCCTACTTCGGGTTTCTCGTTTTCCTCTAATTGGCGATAACCATACTGACCATAATTCTTTTGAAAGTCTCGCAGTTCGTCTGTGGAAAGTTCCTTTACTCGCCGAGTGCGCCCTTCCTTCTCGTCGGGTAACTCTATGATAAGAGCCCCATCAAATTTGTTTTTCTCACTCATAATGCATTAAATGTTTGATTACAAGCGCAAAGGTAGTGAATATGGATGAATAAAAAAATATGCTATCGGCTCTCGCCTGTAGTTTTCTACAATTACCGCAATCGATTGTGTATAAAAGGCGTAACTTTGGCGCAAATTAAAAACGACAGGTATGGGAACAAAGCAGTTTATATTCAATATTGCTGACCTAAAGCGGGAAGCAGAGAAGCGTACGAGCTATCTGGGTGCTATGCGTTCTGCCGAAGGGCAAGCCAACCTCTATGAGCGTGTGGCAATGACGGATGGAGAGTCGTTTCTGTCGGAGGAATACCTACGAGAGGCTGCTGCCGAGACCTACGACTGGATAAAAGCCTTTGGTAGGGGCATAGACAATGCCTATCAGTATATTCCCGATGGCGGACTGATGGCGATAAGCGAATATTTCGGAGCAGGCATTGTGCTGACAAATGGACAACGAGTGCAATCTGTCAGCTTGCCGCTCACGCAGAGTATGTATACCATTAGCAAGACTACAACTGGATATGACTATACTATTCTCTTGGGCTATGGCATCTCGGCAGGAACGGCTGCGACTGTGAAATACCGCATGACATTGCTATACACAGTGGCTGTGCCGAATACTCCGTTTTCGGAGCAACGGAAACATCAAATAGAAACCACTGCGGGAAGTGGTCAGCTGGTGAAATATGAGAATACTATTCCGCTTGAGAGTACGAATTTGGGCGATGTAGTGCCACAAAGCCTCGACCAAATAGACATCGAAATAATCGGCTTTGAGCCTATTCTCTCGATAGCAGAAGGAACTTATGTATCCTATACCGACAGCACAGGCAAGACTCTCTATGGCATAGCCCGACAAGCCACACAATACGACGGCTATACGCTCCCCGAATGCGATTGGTATGAGAAAGACATGCGCAATGCAATAGTCTATACACTGGGCATAGCCGATTGGCAAGACCAAAATATGCTGCGCAAGGTAGAGAACGACCTTCGAGAAGCATTGGTGAACTATATTATTTGGCGTTGGCTCGAAACGGTACTACCATCGGAAGCCGACACTTACGAAGCCAAGTGGGAAGAGAAAGCGCACGGCGCACAGTTGGCACTAAACACAGAGAAACAAATACTGCAACGGAGAGCAGTATGGCTGTAACTCAATTAGAAATTAGGAATTAGGCAGAACGAGGGCGATGATAGAGTAATTACGCTACGAGGTATCGAGCGGGCAAAGAAAGGCACTATCGTAGAAGATGGTGCAATGAACGAGGTTATCGGTATGATAGCCCGTGATGGTAGTCTTGTGCCTTATTCCCCCACCGATAAAGGGCTGAATAAAGCCAACGACATCGAGATGATACGCATTCACCATACCTCGACGGGAGATAATGTCATCGTGGTGCGCCGCTCACAAAATAGCCTGACCGGAGAAAAAGGGCTATACAAAATACAATACGCCGATGCTACTACCTATAATGAGAATGGGTTCTGCTCTAACGCAATAACTACGATACAAAGAACGAAGACTAAAACGACCGAAAGCACGACTGCTTCCACAGAAGAGACTGTAACGCCTGTGTATGACGAAAACGACTATGCACTCTATACCGATATAGAAAACATCATCTTTATCGGCAATCGGATGATAGTCGAAACCGATAACGGCATCGAATACTTTCTGTGGGAAAATGGCGCATATACAAGAGAGACCGGCGACCACAACTCCAACAATTACACGCTGCCATCGGTAGAGTTCAAGGTGCGGGCAGGTATATTAGGACAAGATGGTAAGGCGCATAAGTTTGCACAAACGGTGCAGATAGAGAACCCGTATGCAGTAACAGGAGGAACTCCATCGAAAGGATTAGCCAACCCGAAATTGGAAGCAGAGTATGCTCGCAGCACCAAGAATATGGGCAGCGATGCGCTGGCACTACTGAGTAGTATTCAATACAATGGTGGCATTACTGGTTATGTACTGGTAACCGCAGCCTATCACCTAAGTTCGTCGGCAGGGAAAGATAATGAATATATTCCTGCAGGTCCTATTGTACTAATGGGTGCGCCTACTATAGAGCAGAAAAATGGGAAAGTAGTGAGAGAATATAGTATAGAAAAGACATTGCCTGATGGAAGCAATAATGCCTTTATGATAGATGTGCTTGACTATACATCGGAATTCTCGGATGTATTGTGGAGCGATACAGATACAGCATCTGAGAAGCGGAACTACATAGGTGGTATCAGTAGTCAAAAGGCTTGCTCGGAAGCCCTATTCAATGCAAGGGCAACCGGTACGGCGACAGAAGAAGGCTCGGATTATAATACTATTCATTACGAAGATAATAAAGATTTGGTGGGTAGTTCAAAAACTACATTGAGAGAAGCAATAAAAAGCAAATCAACTGCAAGAGGCTATGTCTATGCCGCAGGCTATTACACACGAGGAGATACAATGTGGATACCAGCCAGTACAAATAACGAAATCAATACACCTGCGCTATTCGGATGTAAGTATGGTACATACAATCATCCAAGCCGCACAGGCACAATAGATGATGACGCCGAGAATAAGGGGTATCGCATACTGCGTGGGACAGGAAACATACTAAGCATTCGGCTGAATAGCGAGATAGACGGTAAATACAAAGATGAAATAGATAAGTTGGTGATATTTATGTCGCCTATCATCTCGCCTTTTACACTTGACACAAATGGGCAGGATATAAAAATGCTCAGTACGATGCCTGAAAAGTATGACACTTTTCATGGGTTCTTTTTTGACGAAAGCAGTTGTAATGGAAACTGGATGCGCCGTCGTTCCTGTTGCGGCGGCGGGTTTATCCCCGAAATGAAAAGCGATGCGAAACTACGAGAGGAGATAAATGCTATAGCAAACCTGTATGCGGTGCATGAGATAGCCTATAGCGACCTTAAAGACAATGTTGGGGGGTGGAAAGATATTCAATTCAAAGCAGGCGAGCTTATAAATTCTCATATTGTGCAGCAGACAGCACTCAAACTATCCGACCTGTACAAAGTGGAGATTATCAAAGGGCATATATTCGGCTATAATGAGCGGGTGCATATCTACGACTATATAAAATCGACCATACAACGGGTGAAATACACAGGGCTGAATTATTATGGTTCGCTCAGCGTGGGACAATACGATGCAGGAACAGCGGGGACATACCACTATGCCGTAGTGGTAACGGACAAAAATAGCAGTAAGGTAGTCAGCCAATTCGATAGTCAGTATCCCGTGATTAACCCTTTGCTCTCCTACCCTGATACGGAAGCAACGAACATACGGGTGATAAAATACTATCAGCAGGGAGAGAAATACTATCTCGGCTACAAAGATTTTGCCCCCACCAAATTCAAAACTGCCATCTCGTCGTACTATGTGAATAGCGAACTAAGCCCTATTAACATAGCTGTGCAGGAAGTAACGCAACGGGAGTATGACAATGCCGTACCCGAAGAGCAGATAGCGCAAGACTCCGAAACTTACGGCAAGAATGAGATACGGGTATCGGGAACAGCAGACCTTATATTCAAAGATGACAAGAGTTATAAAGTGGGTAATGGTGAGATAATCGGTTTGGCACGCCTGACGATGAGCCTGAGCCAAGACAACTACGGGCGTTTTCCGCTCGTGGTATTCACTACGGATGGTATCTACACACTGGAAGTGGATACTACGGGCGAACATGCCTACACGGAACAAGCCCCGATGAGCCGTGTGATATGCACGAACAAGAATAGCATCTGCGAACTGGACGATGCAGTCCTCTTTGCCTCGGAATATGGGCTGATGCTCGCTACAACGGCAGGCGTGAAAGCCTTTGCTCCGCAGGTGAATGGTACTCCGACCAATACACCCGACGGCAAAAAGGGACTGTCGATGTATAAGAACGCCGTAGCCCACGAGAAAATAGTGGAACTGACGGACAGTATCTCGCAGGAGGACTTCATCGAATATATCCAAACGAGCAGTACCTACATCCGCTATCTGCACGCCATTAACTCGGTGATAATATACAACCCTGAAAAGACCTACTCGTATCTTATCGATTTGGGAACGACAGCCTGTACCAAATTAGAGCAACAGATAAAACTCGACGACAACGATTTTCCGAAACAGACCTTCTATATGCAGCCGAAGGTACAGACAGAGATAGTACTCTACCGCACTACAAAAAGCGGAGCGACGACTACGACGGAAGAGATATTCATAGAGGATGCCATTGCGGCTATCGATGTAGAAGCACTACTGATAGCCTATTTCACGAAAGATATATTGCAGCAACTCAACGATATACAAGATGCCAATGCCGGTCCGTGGGAAGAAACAGTAGCAGATTGGAGCGGAGATAAGGATTGGTATGCCTACTGCGAAACGCAAGATGAGGCGTGGTTTCAAGAGTATTACCAAAAAGACAAGGCTACCGTTCTCGAAGAAATAGAAGATGAGTGTGAACGACTGGAAAAGAAAATCGAGGAATATGAAGACAAAGATGAAACCATACGAACGGCGAGAAGAGCCTTCCAAAACGGAGACAAAGATGCTGATGAAAAGATTGAAGACCTTGGCATAAAGAGCCTGACCACTCTGATGCAAGAGGAAGCGGACGGCAAGGCAGACTATACTGCTCTGAGAGAAACACTCCGTCAAGAGGAGATAGCAGCAAAGTATGGCGTAGTAAATACAGACCTGCTCGATTTCCCTATTGGCAAAACATCGCTCATTAAGCAGGAAGATGGGACTTGGAAATACGGAGAAAGCACCGTGCTGACCCAACGGCTAACAGACCTCGGGCTGACTCCTGCGACAGCATTGGTGGCAGGCGACCGATATGTTATCACCACGACCAATAAGCAATATGCCGCTGTGCAGTTCGACTACTACACGGGCAGTGATAGCGCACAATGTCTGCTACAGAGCCGCCCCATCAGACTCGACAACCACGCACTGAAAACAACCTATCGGGTGGTGGTGCGTGGCACATTCGGCAAGACGGACGGGTTCTCGATAGAGAGCAAGCAGCACAATGCCTTCACGATAACCGACCAAGAGAAACTGCTCCAATGCTGCCAAGAGAAGGGAACGCTGACTTTCTACTACAAAGAGATAACGACCGTAGTGAAATCGACCATAGAAGGAGGAGAGACTACTACCGTGAAGAAATGGAAGTGGGTGGATGCAGACGACAAAGAGGTAACGCTCAAGGACTACGGCATCATACAAAAAACCTCCATTCCGCAGAAGCAAGACACGCTGACTATTGCCATCAAGCAACACTATGTAGGGCTGTATGTATTTGGTAGTCTGGATGGCGAACATTGGATGCCGATAGGCGGCACGGAGAAACTGCTCTCGTACAACCGCTTCCACGACTTGGGATGCCGCACGCATCGGGTGAGTGTGCGCTACCTAATGGTGGTGTTTGCGGGAGATTTAGACACCGACTGCCACATAGACGGCATAGAGATAACCAACGAAACAAAGTATAACAACAAACTTAAATAGGAGGACTGCTCTGTATTAACAGCAAGTATCATAGGGGCTGTGATAGCGGGGGTAACGGCACTGACAAGCGCAGGAATGGCGGCAAAAAACGCCAAAGATGCCAAAGAAACCGCCATGAAGAATGCCCAAGAGAACCAAAAACAAAAGAACCAAGACGAGGCGATATTCAACCGTCAGTATTATCAAGATATGACGGAGCGTACGGAGGTGCAGAATATGCTCCGTAAACTCCGTGAGCAGCAGGCAGAGCAGCGTAATGCAAACGAGGCTCGTGCGGCAGTACTCGGCACAACGGAGGAGCAAAACATCGCCTCGCAGGATAGCCTGAACAATCGATATGCCGACTCGGTAGCCGAGATAACGAGCAACGCCTCGACACTGCGGGACTCGTACCTGAAAGACTATCAGAACAACCTGCATACCTACTACGACAAAGTGCGTGAGACAAACACGAACCTATCGAATGCGCAGAAAGAAACCTCGAACCAATGGGCGCAGGCAGCGAACAACGCCTTTCAGGCAGCAGGCTCTTTTGCGGGTATCGCCGCAGGAGCGGCAGGCGGGACAGGCACACCGACTGCTGACGGAGGACCTATCGAGGACACATTTACCTCTACGGGAGAACAGATTGCAGACGCTCCCACTCGCTCGGCGCAATTCGATGTAGCCACCAATGCTGCTACTTCGCCCGTTGAGAAGACGGTCTATCAAGACCTTAGTAGAGCGGCAGCACAAGCAGCAGCGGCACGAACTGCAGCGATGAAACAACCGAGCATACTGGAACAGCAGCAGAACCCATGGACGATAGGTTGGACAAAATAAACAGACGACGAGATGGAAACAGCAGACGAACTATTGCAACAGCAGCGAGAGCAGGCAGGCAAGACTGCCTCAGAGGCGACAGGCACCCCTGAATACAAGAGTGCCGCTGATATTGATGCCCGACTGACGGGTATGCTGATGAAAGACGAGGCGGAAGAACGGCAGCGGCAGGAGTAAAAGATAGAACGGCAGAAGATAGCACAGAGCATGACAGACCTCGGTGCGGTATTCGGCGATGTGATAAAGGCATCGGGCGGAGCGTTGGTAACACCCCGTGATGTGAAAGCCAAATACGACGCACTCGACAAGAACACGCAGACCGTGTATGACAACTACCGCACCCGTATGGAAGCACTGCGCAAAGGACTGCAAGAGCGAACCAAAGGCGATATGGATGCCGCAGGGAAAGCCAAAGAGCGTGCCGCTGCCGAACAACTGCAAAGGGACTTACTCAAACAAAAGCAGGAAGAGGCAGCCGAGACCCGCCGCTGGAGAAGCGAAGAGAACAGACGAAATCGTGAGCAACGCATACGGATTGCACAGATACGCTATAATGAGAGAGTAAAAAGGACAGCAGAAAGCCCATTTGAATTGTTTGCGCTGAATGATGCTAAAGGCAATCCGCAGGAAGTAAAGTATTCAAAGGCAGAAGCAAAGATGTACATCCCCGATATATTCCGTTGGATGTTAGAGCAAGGATACATTGACCCAAACAGAGAAGAATATCCACACACGACAAAATGGGACGCCAATACATGGGAGGAAGTAAGTACACCCAAGTTACCGACTCAATTAAAAATAGATGAGATGTGTACTACAATACGGGATGTTTTGTATCTCATGAATAATAATGATACCGACGAATTACTCCGACGCTTAAGAAAAAAGCAGGTACAGACCACCATTCAGCCTACCAGCACCGCAATGGGTACGGCAGCAGCGGCTACTCCTGCGGCAACTACGACCAATATCAAAGACAACAAGACAATGCCCGGAGTAGGCAATAGTAACACTATGCCCGGAATAAAATAACAAAATAAAACAACATTATCATGGCAAACGAAGAAGCCAAGCAATGGCTATATAAGAAAATGACAGATGCCGGCTACAATGTCGGCAAGGACTATGAGACTTTTGATAAGGCACTTGCCAATCAGGATAGTCGCAACTGGCTGTATGATAAAGCGCAGTCTATGGGTCTTAATGTAGGCGATAGTGCCCAATTTAATAGCCTAATGGGATATTCCGAACCGCCCGCCACCGAGCAGAATAAAAAGGAGGAGAAGCAGGACAAAGAGCCGAAGACTTGGATTGGCAGAAAGGCAGAAAACCTATGGAATGCCACCAAAAGCGGGCTGATGACTGTAGGTCATCAATTATCTGTTTTTGCGGATATGACTGCCCCAAGCCAATATGGCGGGACAACTTCTCAGGGGTGGGCACATCTATCTCCAGAGCAAAAGCGAAGGGCTATGACACCATACTCAGACCGAGTAGAACTTGCTCGAAAGGTACAAGCAGGAGAGGGTTTGGAAGAAGATAAAAAAGTCGTTGCCGATATTATCGCAACAGAAAAAATAAATACAAGACAACAAGAGATAGCACAGGAAGCCCGCCGAGATATAGGTGAGGACGATAACTTTGTTGACCTCATCAAGCATGGGAATATAGGCGGTGCGATGGAATTAGGCATGATAACCGCCTTGGAGAGTGCACCGCAGATGCTGCTCGGACACAATCCTGTAGGTATGGTGATGCTCGGTACGCTGTCGGCTTCCGACGAATATGACCGACTGAACAAAGAGCGTCCGAATATGAGCGAAGGCGCAAAGGCAGCGCAGGCGGTATTCCACGGCGCAATAGAGCAACTCTGGGAGCGTTGGGGCAACCCGCTGAAACTCGGCAAAGCAAAAGCCAAAGTAGGAGGCGACATCACTCGGCAGATACGGGAGTTTGCGACCAAAGAATGGAAACAGAAACTGAAAACAGCGGGAAAGGGTGTACTCGAATGGTTGGGCGAAGCCACCGATGAGGGTATGGAGGAAGTGATGACCGACCTCTGCAACAATATCTTTGATACCCTATTGGGCGCAGCAGACGAGAACGGCGAAGGGCTCGTGAAGGAATACAAAGAAGCCGCTGCGGCAGCCGCCGAGAACGGAGAAGAATTGACCAAGCAGCAGTTCGCCCTCAACAAAGCCAAAGAAACGCTCAACAGTTTCATCGGTGGTGCTGCGGCAGGTGGTATAATGGGTGCGGGTAGCGCAGTGGTGAACCAATCGGTAGCCCACCACGCCAAATACCAAGTGCAGGAGGAAGATGGGAAGACCCGTCGAATGACCAAAGAGGAGCGTAAGCAGGCACGACAGACTGCCGACATGGCTATGCGTGCCATAGACAAGATTGCTCAAGAAGATGGTATTAGCCGCACAGAGGTATTAGACCGAATAGATGAGGAGGAGCAAGACAGACAAGATATACAAGAAGCGTTGAATGATTGGGCTGGGTTCATCCCTAATGAACAAAGTCAGGAAGATGTGATAGGCGATTACACGAAAAGATACAACGAAATTCTCGCTCAGGAAGTAGCCGAACTGCGCAGAGGTATAGAGGGGAACACCGAAAGCACAGCAGAAACCGCCGCTCCGACTACTGAGAGCACGGCAGAAGAGAATGCCCAAACTCAGGAGGAGACGGAAGCACCTACTCAAGAAGACGGCGGTACGCCTGCACAAGCCGATGGGAACGAACAACAGACAACCTATCGCTACAAAGACCCGAAAAGCAAGAAAGCATACGAGTTTGTGCGCAATGCGGACGGTACATTCTATATGCTGAAAGACGGCAAGCCCGTTACAACCCATACTTGGACTACCGATGAATTGGCAGAGAAGGGCTGGAAATATCTCTCTGACAGGAAGGACATACGGCAGCAGCCAATAATTATTAACCTAAACGGACAACCTGAGCCCGTGCGCTTCTCGTGTATCAACGCTGTGTTTAATGAAGACGGAAGTCTAAATATGGAGGAAATAGACCCTAAGAGACTGTTAGTGTTCCCGAATGGCTCTCTGAAATATGGAAATGGTCGTTTCCCGAAAGAAGAAAGAGACAATGTAATTGCCGCACTGCAAGAAGCCCTAAAAAAAGAAAAAGCAGACAAAGACGCAGCGGCACAAAAGAAAGCACAAACAGCGGCAGCACAGCAGGGAGCAAACGGAAGAAAGCCGATAGAAACGCCTGCTTATGTTCCGGGTGCTACTCCTGCCAATGCACTGACTGCCGAGCAGCAGGCGGCAGCGGAGGCAGAGCGTATCAAAGCCGAAGAGGAGCGCAAGAAACAAGAAGAGATAGACAGACAGCGTAAAGAAGCCCCGCACCCGACCAAGGAGGACGGCTCGCCCGACTATGCGCAGATGACCCCCGAACAGCAGGCGGACTATGTCAATGAGAAGTACGGAGCAGAAGCCGTAGGAGAGATGGTGAAGAACGCCATTGCGGAACTGAATGCACAACTGGAAGGCATAGGCAAAAAGAAAGGACTAACCCCCGCAGAGCGCATGGAGACAACGATGACTATCCGTCAGCAGATAGCCGCATGGGAAGAGGCAGGCAAAAAATATGCAGAAAAAACGCCTGAAGATTTGGATAATTCGGAAAATAGTGTTATCTTTGCACAGGCTAAAGAAGGAAAGCCCACTCGGATGAGTTTCAACCTGACACAGAATGCAGGCGAAGACACAGCCGACGGAGCAAGCCAACGCTTGGACGAGAAGAACGAAGCCGACCGAATAGCCTATAAAGAAGCCCTCAACACCCTGCGTAACGAGGGAGCGACCGAAGAGGAACGCACCGCCGCAGAGGAGACTATCAATCAGATAGAGGCAAAGCGCAAGGAACAGATGACGCAGTTGGCGCAAGAGGCACTGAAAGGTGTGGAAGGCGTACGGCTCGTAGGTGTAGAAGAAGGCACGGGCGTATATCTCGGCGACAATGGAGAGGTGATAGAATACACCAGTGTCGTAGAGGTAGAGGTAGAAGAAGGGCGTGAGGCTGCCGCTATTGCCGCAATGGCTGCCGTAGCCGAGACGACCAAGCAGGACAGTTACATCGTGAACTACCCGACCGAAGGAAACACCGTCTATGGCGTACCCGAGTCCTACAGCGAAGAGTGGCAGCAACCGAGCCCCGCAGCGCAGGTGGTAGTGCCGCTGAAAAAGCCACTGACCCAAACCGAGAAAGCCATCCTGACCAAAGCATTCATCGATGCGGGGTTGGGCGTAACGATAACAGACAAAGAAATATCCGCAGGTAACTTCTCTGATTTGACAGACGATGCTTTTTACCTAAAGGTAGATGAACTAATAAACGCTTTCAAAAATGGCAATGCCAAGACCACATTACAGAAGCAAGGAGGAGGTGAAAGCCTTCAAGGAGAGTCAGTGGTACAAGGAGAAGGTAGCAGAGGGCTATCTGCAACCTTGGGCTTAGGAGAGATAATCCACCGAGATAACTATTCACACTATAACGAGGCAACAAAAAATGGAAACGACCGAGACTACACAACCGTTGCCAGAACAGACGCAAACTGGCAACACGCAGGCGACCAATCCATCTACGAACAAGAAGAAGGTTCGTCTTCGCTTCGAGTTCCGCAAACGGCTATAAGCCGAGAGGACTTACTCCAACGACTACAGAATGTCTATAATCAAACAGAGGAAGCAATGCCTTCCCCTGCTTCTGTCGTACCCGATACCCCGCCCGCAGGAGAATGGAAACCCGATGAGGTAGTCGATTTGCAGGACAGAGATGTGGTTGTCCTGCTGCACTATA
>CAVKVE010000045.1:0-7736 GCA_963659655.1 Bacteroidaceae bacterium
GTGGGACGGCGGTTATCCCTGACGGATGAACAGCCGCTGCTGATGAAAAGACAGCCTAAGAAAAGGGATTAGTCCTTCTTCAAGAAACCAAACAGACCTTTTTTCTTCGGTTCTCCTTCGGCATCATCGGAAGCCTCTGCTTGCTCATCGGCTGCATCGGTATGCCCCTCCGGAACCCACTCTTGGCGCTCCTCGATAGTGCCCAACTTATCTTGTACGTAGCTGATGACATCTTGCAACCCTTCGGTGAAGTGAGCAAAATCCTCTTTGTACAAGAATAACTTGTGCTTCTCAAACTGTGGCACCTCTGCCTCACCTGCTGCTCGCTTCTTGCTCTCGGTAATACACAGATACAAATCCTCATTGCGTGCTTTACGAACATCTAAGTAGTAAATACGCTTACCTGCCTTGATAGAACGGGAGTATACGATCTCGGGTTCTTTGCGGTCTTCAAATCTACGATTTTCCATCTCTTGTTGTTTGTGTTTGAAAAATTATTTCGATTGCAAAATTAGTGCATTTTTTGCATAGTACAAAATAATTGTGTAATTTTGCAGGTAATTTTGGGCAATAAACTCCCTCGTGGGGTGCTGCTCACGGAAATAAAGGTACAAAACAGTAATCAAACCCACACTGAATGATAAACAGAACACTGGTACGAACCCGAATCGTGCAAACCGTATTTGCTTACTACAAAGACGGGGAAAAGACTTCTATTACGGCAACAAAGGAACTCGAAAAGAGTTTTGAGGACACCTATTGCTTATATATGGTACTGCTCGAGTTTGTCAATGCACTGACGGCTTTTGCGGAAGGACAAATTGAACAAGCCGGACAGCGAGCAAAAGCTACACACACGGACTACAAGCCGAACTATCGCTTTGTGCATAATCGTTTTGCCGCACAAGTGTATGAGAACCGTGAACTGAGAGACTATACGGAATCGCATGCACTCGATTGGGACAACGGCATGAATGCGGTGGCGGCTATTCATAAACAGCTGCTGGCAAGCCCGTTCTATGCGGAATATATGGCGCTGGAAGAGTGCAGCTACGAAGACGACAAGCGTATCTGGCGGAAAATTTTCAGCACGCTGGTGCCTGCAACCGAGGCTTTTGCGGAGGCACTGGAGGAAATGGAGGTTTCGCTCGACCATGCGAACTGGGTGACCGATTTGGAATTGGTGCTGAGCTATCTGCCGAAAACATTTAAGCGATTCAAAGAGGATAGCGGGGCAGATGTGCCGCTGCTGCAAATGTTTGACAACGAAGATGAGTATCGTTTCGGGAAAGACTTGCTGCGCTATACGCTCAACGGACATGCAGAGTATGAGGAACTGATCAACTCACACCTGAAAAACTGGGAAGCTGACCGTATCGCCTATATGGACAGGGTGATACTGGAAGTGGCACTGGCGGAGATAATGAATTTTCCGAACATCGCCTTGGAGGTTTCGTTCAACGAATACATCGAATTGAGCAAAGAGTATTCCGGCGACAAGAGTTATCTGTTTATCAACGGAATACTGAACGAAATAGTGCGTGACCTGAAGCGGGATAACAAATTAGTGAAGGCTGTGACGCTGAAGGACTAGGTACTAATTTTTAATTGTTAATTTTTAATTGTTAATTGGTTTATATGAATTTGAATTTGATTCTACTGCAGGCAGAAGGCACTGCAGCACAAGGTACGGCCGGAAGCCAATGGTCTTTCTGGATTATGATGATTTTGATCTTCGTGGTGTTCTACTTCTTTATGATTCGCCCGCAGACCAAAAAACAGAAAGAACTGCAGAAACAGCGTGACGCCATGAAAAAAGGCGACAAAGTGGTAACCGCCGGCGGTATCTATGGCGAGATAAAGGAAGTGCAAGAAAACGCTTTCATCGTTACCATTGCCAAAGATGTAACCATCAAGGTGTCGAAAGACAGCGTATTTGCGGAGGTGGCTGAAGCTCCGAAAGAGGAGAAGAAAAAAGACCTTCCGACCAAAGACGAGAAGTAAAACCCGCCGAGGCGGACAATACAACGCATAACGAAACGGGAAACAATACATAGGGTTTTCAAATCGTGCATTCGTGCCGTGCGTAGCATCCAATGGCGGGATGTGTTTACATTCTGCCTGTTTGTGGTGCTATCGACGGTGCTGTGGTTTGGACACGCTATGAACTCGGTGCGTAATGCGATGGTAACCATACCAATAACCTACACGGGAATTTCGAACGAGGTGGGATTGGTAGGAAAAGGGCTGCCGAAAACATTAGAAGTGGAGGTGCGTGACGCCGGACAACGGCTGCGGGTGTATCAACTGAACCCGCCACGCTTGACTATTGACCTGACCGCCCAAACGCATGGCAAAAAAGGCACGATTCGCGTGTCGTCCGATGTGCTGCGACGGAGCGTAACCGACCTGCTGCAGGGTACAAGCAAATTGGTGCAAGTGTCGCCCGAAGAGATTGTGTGCGAATACTATCGCCAACAGCAAAAAGTGGTGCCCATTGTGTGGGAAGGAGCCGTAGTACCTGCTCCGGAATATCAGCAGACAGCGGAACCGATGCTGATGCCATCGAGCGTAAAAGTGTATGGGCGTGCAGAGGTATTGGACACCATTCGTGCCGTGCATACGGAGCCGGTGGCGGTGCAAAATGTGAAAGATACGATTTCGTTCGCATTTGCGCTGGTGACTCCTGCCGGAACACGATTGGAGGAGGACAGCGTGCTGCTGACGGCCTACACGGAACGCTACACCGAAAAGAAACTGACCGTGGCTCTGCATACGGAGGAGGTGCCTGCGGGAGAACATCTGCGCATATTTCCGGAAACGGCGGAGGTGACGCTGCGTGTGAGCGTGCTGCATTTTGCGGATGTGACCGAGGAGGATGTGGTGGCATACTGCACCTATCCAACCGCTGCGAAAGGTTCGACGCTGCCGATAGAACTCCGCTATACGAATCCGTATATCTCTGCCGCACGGGTCTATCCGGAAGAGGTGGAGTATATCATTGAAAAATAGTCCGAAGCACAAGTGTCTATGAAAAAAATACAGATGGTCGACCTGCAGACGCAGTACCAACATATCAAAAACGATATTGATAAGGGCATCCAAGAAGTGTTGGACTCGGCGGCTTTTGTCAAAGGACAGAAAGTGACGGATTTTCAGCATCATCTGGAGGCCTACACGGGGGCAAAACATATAATTCCCGTAGGCAACGGAACGGATGCGCTGCTGATTGCACTGATGGGGCTCGGACTGCAACGAGGCGATGAGGTGATAACACCGACCTTTACCTTTATCGCAACGGCTGAAGTGGCGGCACTGCTGGGACTGACGCCCGTAGTGGTGGATGTGGATTGGGTAACGATGAATATGTCTGCCGACTCGGTTCGTCGAGCTATCACACCCAAAACGAAAGCGATTGTACCGGTGCACTTATTCGGACAGTGCGCTAACATGGAGGAGATAATGGCCATCGCACACGAACACAATCTGTATGTGGTGGAAGATGCGTGTCAGGCGATAGGGGCGAAATATACATTTGCTGACGGAACCACCAAACAGGCGGCTACGATTGGCGATATAGGTTGTACGAGTTTCTTCCCAACGAAAAACCTGGGTTGCTACGGCGACGGTGGGGCAGTGTTTACGAACAGCGATGAGCTGGCTGAGCGTATGCGGGCAATAGCCAATCATGGTATGGTGGTGCGGTATCATCACGACATGGTCGGCGTCAATTCGAGATTGGACAGTATTCAGGCGGCAGTACTCGATGCCAAATTGCCGCATCTCAACGAATATATTGAGGCACGGCAAAAGGCGGCTGCCTATTATGACAAGGCGTTGGCGGGCAATGAGCATATATTGCTGCCGGAACACGAACCGAATGCGACGCATGTGTATCATCAATATACGCTGCGACTGATAGGAGTGGATCGGGATGCGGTGCGGGAGGCACTGGCGGAACGAGGAATTCCGGCAATGATATACTACCCGGTGCCGCTGCACCTGCAAAAAGCCTATCACGACCCACGCTACAAAGAGGGCGATTTTCCTGCGGCAGAACGGCTCTGCCAAACGGTGCTCTCGCTGCCAATGCATACGGAACTCGATGAAGAACAGCTGGAGTATATCACATCCAACCTGTTGGAAGTGGTTGCTCAACGGAGTTGATTCGGTGTTGGTTCGGCACAGATATTGCAATATATGATTTAGTTCGTACCATTTCGAATGATTTGTAACTCGAATTTTGATTTGCATCTCATAAACGTGCATCTCGTAAACGTGCATCTCATAAAATAAAAAGCTGCTATGCAATCATCCTTATCGCTTACACAACAGCAGAAACTGCAAACCAAGCTATCGCCTACGCAAATACAGGTGATACGATTGCTTGAGGTGCCGTCGGTGGAGCTGCCACAGCGAATCAATGAGGAACTGCAGGAAAATCCGGCATTGGAAGAAGGGCGTGACGAGAGTACGAACACGGCGGATGAATTGGAAGGAACGGATGAATATGGGCAGGAAAGCGGCGAGGACTATGGACAAGACGGGTATGACAACGAAGGGGCTGAGTATGGCCCGGAATACGGAGATGACGGGCACGAGGACCCGCTGCAAAACGAGGACTTCAACTACGAACAATATGTGACCGACGATGAGACGCCGGGCTATATGCTGCACGCCAATAACGGCATGCCGGAAAATGACGGGCAGGACATTGCCATATCGGGCGGGACAAGTTTTTTGGAGGAACTGAAAGCGCAAATCTACCTGACAAAAATGACAAAACCCCAACGGCATATCGCCAAATGGGTGCTGGGAAATATAGATGATGACGGGTATTTGCGGCGAACCATAGAACAACTGGTGGATGACCTGAGTTTCCAAGAAGGGCTGACCGTGACGGATGAGGAAATGACAGACATCGTGAATCAGATCAAGCAGTTTGACCCGCCCGGAGTGGCTGCTGCCAACCTGCAAGAGTGTTTGCTGACGCAACTCAAACGCAAAACCAATACGCCCGCGGTGGCTCTGGCGATCCGAATCATAGAAAATTATTTGGAGCCGTTCAGTAAACACCACTTTGACAAAGTGATGCAGCGACTGGGTGTATCGGAGGCGCAATTTAAGGAGGCCGTGGATGAGATTCTGCGGCTCAACCAAAAACCTGCCAATGCCTTTACGGGCAATGTGTATGAGACCCAACGAGCCGCCATAATTCCGGATTTCTTTGTGGAAAACCGAGATGGGGAACTGATACTGACCCTAAACACGGGCGATATACCGGAACTGCACGTGAGCCGAGAATATAACGATATGCTGCAGCAATACTCGAAAGGGAAAATGTCGGCAAAATCGAAAGAGGCGGTGCGCTTTATTCGCAACAAGATAGATGCGGCACGGTGGTTTATTGACGCCATTCGCCAACGCAACGAGACGCTGACACGAACGATGACGGCGATACTGCAATTCCAACAGGATTTCTTCATGGAAGGCGATGAAACGCTGCTGCGGCCGATGATTCTGCAAGATATTGCCAACAAAACGGGCTATGATGTGAGTACGATTTCACGAGTAAGCAACAGCAAATATGTGCAGACGCAGTTTGGAATCTATCCGCTGAAATATTTCTTTTCGGAATCGATGACCAACTCGCAAGGTGAGGAGGTATCGACACGAGAGATAAAACATATTCTGCAAGAGATTATATCGGGCGAGGACAAGACACAGCCGCTCAATGACGACCGGCTGGTGGAGATGCTCAGCGAACGAGGCTATGTGATAGCTCGGCGTACGATAGCAAAATATAGAGAGCAACTGGGCATACCTGTGGCGCGGCTGCGTCGCAAGGTGGTGTCGTAATTTGCCCGGAAAAACGAACCAAACCATAACGAGCTGCTGAAAATGAAGCGTTTTCTCCAAACAATAGCAAGAGCATGGAGCATTGTGCTCTATCCGTTGTTTATCCCAACCTACGGGATGACGCTTTTCTGCATGGTCTATTCGAGCCATTGGATGCAGCTGACAGCGAAATGGTGGGCGGTGCTGATAGGAAGCACCTTTGTGATGACCTGCGTGATACCGATGTCGGCTATCTGGATACTGATGCGGCAACGAATCGTGAAAGATTGGTATATTGAGGCTGCACAAGAACGGACTACGCCGTATATCTACACACTGCTGAGTTTCGGATTTTGGTGCGTGATGCTTCTGCGAATGCATGTACCTGCTTTTCTGTCGATTTCCGCTATCGGAGCTACGGTGGCACTATTAGGCGTGACGCTGATAAACCTGCGATGGAAAATATCGGCGCATCTCTGCGCACTGGGCGGACTGACGGGCGGTATGTTTGGCTTATGTTTAGGGATGGAAATGATGCCGTCGCTGTGGGTGGTGGTGGCTTTCTTGGCAGCGGCACTGCTGCTGATGTATGCACGGCTGTATCTGAATGCACACACGGATTGGCAAGTGATAGCCGGATACGGACTAGGATTGATATGCACATTTCTGCCGGTTTGGATAGGGTATGGTTGGCTGAAATAGAATGGTTGAAAAATTGATACAACATAGCGTAAATAGAGGCGGCAGGCGTTGGAAAATGGTGCTGCTCGGACTGCTCGTGGCGATAGGAAGTATGGCGCAGGGACTGAGCGAACGGGCGGAGATTTCGTTGCTGACCTGCGGCCCCGGAGAGGAACTATATACACGATACGGACATACGGCGATTCGAGTGGCTGACCCCGTATATGGATTGGATGTGGTATTTAACTATGGCATATTTGATTTCAATACGGAGCATTTCTATTGGAAATTTATGCGGGGTGAGACCTATTATCAATTGGGAATTGAGCGATGGGAGGATTTTCAGGTGGGGTATGCCTACAGAGGGCGCTCGGTGGTAGAGCAAGTACTGAACTTGACGCAAGAGCAGAAACAAACCCTATTCGATGCGTTGGTGGAAAATTATCAGCCGGAAAACAGGTATTATCTGTACAATTTTGTGTTTGACAACTGTGCTACCCGGCCGTATCAGTTGATAAAGAAAGCGGTCGGAGATACGATCGAGTCGGACTACAAAGGGGCTGAAGGGAAATCGTATCGATCGTTTATTCGGCATTATACACGGTCGGCATCGTGGGCTAACTTCGGTATCAACCTGTTGTTTGGCCCCAAAGCGGACCATGCCATGCGGGGCGAGGAGCGATTGTTCCTGCCGGAAGAGCTGATGTTCTATATGGAAAAGGCAACTACGGCAGACGGGACACGCTTGGTGAAGGAAAGCAATGCGAGTTCCTTCGGGATTGCTTCGGTACCATTCTATGCTTCGTGGTATTTTGGAGTCATTTTGTTTGCTGTGATAATGGTGGCGGTAAGCTTATGGGATAAACATCGTGGGAAGCTTTCGTGGTGGGTGGATGTCCTACTCGGCGTGGGGTATGTGGTGGTTCTGCTGCTAGTGGGCTTCTTGACCTTTTTTTCGCTGCATCCGTTGGTTGGATTCGGATGGCGGCTATTGATAATTCCTTTGATACATTTATGCACAAGACTTCTATACATATTTCGCGCATACTTCTAACGCTACTGCTTGTGTCGGGTGCTTTTTCGGCTATGGCAGCCCCTCGATTGACCGTGGTGGCCGTGGTAGACGGCATGAGCTCGGAGAGCCTGGCACTGCTGCGTCCGTACTGGGGCAAAGGCGGGCTCAGAACGCTGAGCGAAGAGGCCTATCAGACAACGGT
>CAVKVE010000045.1:7959-12301 GCA_963659655.1 Bacteroidaceae bacterium
CAGTATGGCGAAAAAGCAAAGATATTTGCCGTGGGCATTCATCCGGAAACGACTATTTTGCTCGCCGGACACGGAGCCAATGCGTGCTGCTGGATAGACACGACGGAAATGCATTGGGCAACGACCTCGTTCTATCAAGGCGGACTGCCGAGTGCTGCCGATGAGCAGAATACCAACGGGCGGTTCGCCGAGGTGGCCAATCGAATTTGGACACCACGGATGGATGTGGCCATGTATAACAATCCGACCGAGACGGAACGAAAAAAATCGTTCAGCTATCAATCGGCGAAAGTGCTGTGCCAATCGCCCGCAGCGAATACACTGGTCGTAGAACTGGCACTGGCGATACAGAAATCGGAGCAGATGGGAACGGACCGTACGCCGGATATGCTGCTGCTGGAGCTGAATACGCAGACACCGCAAGCGCATGCGGACCGCATAGAGTCGGCGGAACAAGAGGATATCTACCTATGGCTGAATCAGGATTTAGGCTATCTGATGGAACAATTGGATAAACGAATCGGGCGGGAAAACTATGAGTTGTTGGTAGTCGGGCGGCCTGTACTCGGAACCAGCCAAGAGGCAATGGCCAAAACGCAACTGACCGTACAGCAATTCAATGTGGACCGTGCTGCGGCGCTGACGGGGACTTATCTGATGGCCATATACGGACACGAGCGGTGGGTGGATGGAGGATTCGGGCAATCGATATTCTTGAACCGAACGCTCATTGAGCAAAAAAGGCTGTCGCTGGAAACCATAGAACGGCAAGTGGCGAATTTCTTGATGGATTTTGAGGGGGTGCAGTGGGCTTATCCGCAACACGAGGCATTGCTCAGCCCGCAATATCAGGCATCGCTGACCAAAAAGTCGGTGGGAGATGTGTTCTTTACCCTGCAACCCGGCTGGCAACTGATGCACTCGGAACGGTCGACCGCCGACGGGGTGATAGATGCACAACCCAAAGCGCCGCTATTGCTCTGGTCGGGGAGCCTTCGGGCAATGCCGACCGGGAAACTATCGGCAACGGATGTGATGGGACTCGTGGAATAAACCTGTAATTTAATTTATACAACAATGATACTTTATGAAATAAAGGCGCATTATCAGCGCCAAACAGGAGAGGACAACCCAAAAGGCGTGCGTGAAACCTACTTGGTGGAGGCTATCAACTGTGCCGATGCGGAAAATAGATTGATGGACGAGATTAAGGCACTGGTCTTTGGCGACTGCGAAGTGCCATCGTGCAAGAAAGTGCAATACGCTGAGATATTTGAAAATCCGCAATCGACGCTGAGCTTTTGGTTTAAGGCGCGCGTGGAGATGATAACCGTGGAGGATGATAAAGAAAAGCGCAAAGCGGTGAACATGCTGATTCAAGGCGACTCGATAGACGATGCACTCACCGACCTGAGAAAGCGCACGGGAAGCTATGACTGCGAGATAATATCCATCGCAAAGACCCAAATTATGGATTTTCTGCATGCGGTGAATGATATAAAAGCAGAATAAAAACAAAAGCAATTGACAATAGTTCAAGAACATATTGCATCGATTCGGGCTACTCTGCCGGCAGGGGTGACGCTGATATGTGTCAGCAAATTTCATCCTGCGGAGGCCATAGAGGAGGCTTACGAGGCAGGCGAGCGGGACTTCGGCGAAAGCCATGTACAAGAACTGACCCGCAAACAGGAATGCTTGCCGAACGACATACGCTGGCATTTCATAGGGCATCTGCAGACCAATAAGGTGCGTGCGATAGTGCCCTATATCTACTTGATACACAGTGTAGATAGTCTGCGATTGCTCGAAACCATACAGAAAGAGGCGGCACGAATCAATAGGCGCGTGGCGGTATTGCTTGAGGTGCATGTGGCCAAAGAAGAGACCAAGAGCGGGTTCTTGCCGGAGGAGCTACGGGCGCTGCTCGATAGCGGTGTGCTTTCGACCATGCCAAACATAGAGGTGCGAGGCATTATGGGTATGGCTACCAATACGGAGGACACGGAGGAGGTAAGGCGTTGCTTCGGGACACTGGCGGAAATATATCACGCACATCCGGAATGGACCGTGTTGAGTATGGGCATGAGCGAGGACTACGAGCTGGCCATTGAGGCGGGAAGCAATATGGTACGGATCGGAAGCGCTATTTTCGGGGAACGAGATTACTCGAAAGAGAAATAGATAAAGGTTTTGCAGGTTTTGCAGGTTTTGCAGAAAAATAGACAAAGGTATTGGTATAAAAAAGGTATGGGAATGAGAAAAGGGTATTTTTTTGATATGGATGGGGTGCTGTTTGATAGCATGCCGATTCATGCAAAGGTATGGGAAGAGGTGATGACGGCGCACGGACTGCATTTTACGGCAGAGGACTGCTACATCAATGAAGGCAGAACCGGACAGGATGTAATCAGCGAGGCAATTCGGAAATGGGAGCACCGAGAGGCTACGGAAGATGAAATATGGGCTATCTATCATGAGAAGTCGGCGGCATTTCAGGCTCAAGGGAGTGCAAAACCGATGAAAGGGGTTGCCGAGGTGTTGAGCTACTTGCAACAACAAGGGGCGCAGATTTGGATTGTGACCGGCTCGGGACAAAAGAGCCTGTTTGATACATTGAACGAGCATTTTCCGAATGTGTTCAGCCGAGAGCGGATGATAACAGCTTACGATGTACAACACGGGAAACCGAATCCGGAGCCGTACTTGAAAGCATGGGAACGAAGCGGACTGAGGAAAGAGGAATGCTGTGTGATAGAAAATGCACCGTTAGGCGTGCGGGCGGGGAAGGCGGCCGGACTGTTTACCTTCGGGGTTAATACGGGACCCCTGCCGGATTCGGTGCTGGAAACAGAAGGAGCAGACCGAGTTTTTCCCGATATGGCGAGCTTGCTACAGTATCTCAAGGGGCCGGAATGGAACAAAGAATAGATTGTGAATAGTATAAATATAAATTGTTATATAGAAACAAATAATTTATCGAGATGAAACGAATCGGTTTGGTTATGGTCGCGGCTTGTTTGGCGACGGCAATGTTTGCACAAGAATATAGAGGATCGTATGTACAATTCCCGGATGCAAAACCTCAGGGAAGAGAATATAAACCGCAACTGGCTGTCGCACAGACCAATGTGGGGACCGAGACAAAGAGCTATGTGGTGCTGCGGCTGACAGGCTCGACGGACTATACGGTGTATGATGAAACGACACGACTGCTGCTGCGGTTTGCTGACAGCACGAAGGCGGTGCTTCCACAAGTGGCAGGCGATAAGATACGCAAAGAACACAATAACAATGTGGTGAACGGAGCGACACTATCGTTCTATCGAACATTTACCAACTATCAACTGACGCCGGAGGTTGCGGAGAAGATACAAAGTGGAGTGGGGATACTAAAGATTCGTGTGGTGATAGCGAAGGGAAACGCAAAGGACTATGATATTGCTCCCGCCTATCAGACAAAGTTCGCTGAGCTGCTGCAAAAGTCGTACTCCGAGGCAGCGGCTGCGGCAAAAAAGGCGCAGACCGCACTCAGCGATGATGACTTTTAGGGAAAATATGGACGACTTTTAGGACAACATACGAAATAGATAGGACAAGGGTGTGCCAAGCAATTGGCACACCCTTGTTGCGTTATGGGGCTGCAAGCGGGTTATAAGCACTCGCCGTAGGCGGAGAGATACAAAGAGTCGCTGACCGGTTCGAGCCACTCATTGCCGTGAACGGGGGAAGAGGTGGAATCGGAGGATAATTCGATGGGAGATTCCGTGGAATCGGAGGGAATTACTTGAGGAGAATGAAGGGATTCTCTTAAGGGTTCCTTGGGGGAGGGAGCGGGGGCATGGAGAACTACATGCTGGAACCAGCTGTCGGGGGTGGCACCGTGCCAGTGCTTGACACCGACAGGGACGGTGATGACATCGCCCGGGTGAAGGAGTTGTGCGGGCTTGCCCCACTCCTGATAGAGGCCTTCGCCGGCGACGCATATAAGAATCTGTTGGACATCGTGGTGGATGTGCCAGTTGTTGCGGCATCCGGGTTCGAAAGTGACATTGCTGAGGGTCGGTTCATCCTCCTTCAAAGTAGCCAAATAGGACTGCCCAATAAAGTACTTTTGATAGAGTTGGTTCGGGAGTCCTTCGGGAAATGGAAGATTTTCTCGGGTTGCGATGATGGTGTGGGGAGTGTTTTTTTCTCGGGTTGCGATGATGGTGTGGGGAGTGTCGTTTTCTTGGTTAGCGATGGTTGTATGGGGCGCAAGGTTTTCACGGGTTGTTAGGTTAGCAGAGGTGGTGAGATGGTGGGCAAGTTGGGCGGCCTCTTCGACAATCTCGGACGGCAC
>CAVKVE010000045.1:12557-17245 GCA_963659655.1 Bacteroidaceae bacterium
GCGTCTTGTCCCTCGTTCGGGGTTCGCCCCTCTTGCGCCCGCTCGGAGAGAACTTGAGCTAACGCATTTTGCGCATTGAGCGAACGAGGAAAACCGGTGTAGGCATAGAGGTGTGCAAAGACCTCCTTGACCTGCATAACGGTGAAGCCTTGGTCGAAGGCTTGGTGAATAGCGGGGCGGAGCGCCTCGATGTTGCCAACCGCCTCGTTGGCGGCCAGACGGACAAAGCATTGTTGTTGGGGTGTCATAGTAAGTGTATCATTGATTTGTGAAAAGCAAGTGAGTGTCCAAAAAACAGACAAGGAGAGAAGAAAAATTCGTTGCATGGCGTGGATGATTTTTTTTGTTGGACAAAGGTAAAAAGTTTTGCGGGGGAACGCAAGAGATAGCCCATAGAATAGGTAATCGGGGTAACGCAATCCGGAATTGAGGTCATTGGGTAGGAAAAACGACTTGTATATCTCGCAAAAAAAGAGTACCTTTGTGCTTGTTTTAAGGAAATACCCAAAAAGATGGAAAATACCCATTTTGTATACTCGGAGGCGGTGATTGACTTTGTGGCAACGGCTGCACGGACTTGCCTCTGCTTGGAACATAGTGCGGAAATGGACCGACAGACACTGCTCAACGAACTGCTGTGCCTGCTGCCGATACTATACGCAAAGACTCGCCTGCTCAAGCAACCGGAAACGATGTCGGACGATGAACCGCAACATTTCGTGATGGAGGAAGACTACAACTACATCGAGGCCGGTGTAAAGAATCTGCTCGGTACGGATGATGCGTATCTGGAACTGCTGACCGAGGATATGCGCTACAACGATGAGCCGACGACCGCATATATATCGGAAAATGTCGCCGATGTGTATCAAGAAATAAAAGATATGGCTGCTGCATACCAAACGGGACACGAAGGCGTGATGAACGATGCCGTGGCGGCCTGCATAGAGGCTTTTCATGCGCACTGGGGACAAAAACTGCTCAATGCGGTGCGTGCCATGCATGCGCTGTCGGAGGAATATGCTAACGAGGAGGAAGAATAGATGAGCGATATGGAAACGCAAAAGCCGAAGCAGAACAAAAAGAAAGCCGGCAAGAAGGAAAACCAATACTTGCACCACTACTCGAAAGAGCTGCTGCAATGGTTGCCGATAGCCCAATTTGAGGGCGATGTGGAGGTGATAGACCAAGCAGAACAGGTGGCCGATGCGGTGGCGTATCTCAGCAAACAGAAATTTGTGGGCGTAGATACGGAGGCACGGCCGAGTTTCACAAAAGGCGAACACTATCCGACCTCGTTAGTGCAAATAGCCACCCACGACCGGTGCTACCTGTTCCGACTGAGCAAAATAGGCATGCCGCAGGAACTGGCGGACTTTTTTGCCAACTCGGATGTGTGCAAAGTGGGATTGGCCTTCAAAGAAGACATAAACGGGCTGAGGCGATTGCGGGAATTTGAACCCGTGAACTGCGTGGATGTGCAGAGCATGGCCAACAACTACGGCATATTTGACTTGGGGCTGCAACGCATGTTTGCCATCTGCTTTGCGAAAAAAATATCGAAATCGCAACAGTTGACCAACTGGGAAAATGTGGAACTGACGCCCGAACAGGCTCGCTATGCCTCGACCGATGCATGGGCTACGCTGCTGATATATGAGGACCTGATTCACACAAAGGCACTGCCCAAAAAGGAAGTGGCAGCACTGAAGCGGGCGGAGAAAGAGGCACAGTTGGCTCACCAAATGGAAGTGATGGCAGCAAGAGAGGCGGCTGCACAGGCGGAATTGGATAACGCTAAAAACGAAATACAATGAAAAGAACGGCAATTTGGTTGGTGGCTATGCTTTGCTCGGTGGTGAGCATGGCACAAGCAAAGTACATTTTCTATTTTATAGGCGACGGAATGGGCGTGAATCAGGTGCTGTCGGCGGAGATGTATGTGGCAGAACGGAATGGACAGATAGGACGCAAACAACTGCTGATGACGCAATTCCCCTACTCGGGGCAAGTGGCTACTTTCTCCGCCTCAAACGGAATAACCGACTCGGCGGCTGCCGGAACCTGCTTGGCAACGGGCAAAAAAACGACTAACGGGGTGCTGGGACTGACGCCTGCGGGCGACACGCTACAGACCATTGCGGAGCAACTGCAAGGGATGGGCTACGGAATAGGAATCATGACGACGGTGGCCATAGACCACGCTACGCCGGCGGCTTTCTATGCCAATGTGGCGAACCGAAAAATGTACTACGAAGTGGGTACACAGCTCGCCGCAACGGGATTTGACTTCTTCGGCGGAGCGGGATTTCATCAGCCGGTAAGCAAAGAAAACCCGACGGCAGTGAACCTGTATGACCTATGTGAACAGAAAGGCTACACCTTTGCGCACGGATATGCCGATGCGCTGACCAAAATGGGGGCAGACAAACTGATACTGACGCAAGAAAACGACGGCATTGACCGCACGAAAAAAGCGGAGTGCCTGCCTTACACGACCGACCGCAAAGCGGATGCATTGACGCTGCCGCAGATAGTGTCGGTGGCCATTCCGTATCTGGAGAAAAAACACGACCGATTCTTTATGATGGTGGAAGGCGGCATGATAGACTATGCGTGCCACAGCCAAGACGGAGCGACCTCGATAGGCGAAACGCTGGATATGGACTCGGCGTTGGTGATTGCCTACAAGTTCTATCAAGCGCATCCCGATGAGACGCTGATAGTGGTGACGGCAGACCACGAAACAGGCGGTATGGCCTTGGGAAACAGTGACTATACGCTGAACCTGCAACTGCTGCAGAATCAACACTGCTCGGCTTGGGTGCTGTCGGACAAACTGGCAGCCCTATTCGACGGCAAGACTCCGACCTGGGAAGAGGTGAAAGCGTTCCTCGGAGAACAGATGGGTTTCTACCAAACTGTGGAGATAACCGAAGAGGAGGATGCGGCGCTGCAAGCCATCTATCAAAAGACGGTGGCGCACAAAGAGGGCGAACTGCGCACCCTCTACAAAACCATGGGCGAGCTGAGCAACGAGGCGATTGCCCTGCTGAACCGCAAAGCGAAATTGGGCTGGACAAGCTATGTGCATACCGCCTCGCCCGTACCGGTGTTTGCGGTGGGCGTTGGTGCAGAACGCTTCACGGGATGGCATGACAACACGGAGATAGTACCACTGATAATGCAAGCTGTAAATCAATAAGATATGAGCAAAATAGTTCTAATAACGGGGGCGACAAGCGGTATCGGCGAGGCTTGCGCCCGAAAATTCGCTGAAGGCGGATACAACCTAATACTGACCGGCCGAAGAGAAGAGCGGCTGGAGAGCATACGAAAAGAGTTGGTGAGCAATGGGAAGTCCGATGTGCTGTGCTTGGCTTTCGATGTGCGCAACACGGAGGCTGCCCGAAAAGCGATAGAAGGACTGCCCGAAAAGTGGCAAAAAATAGATGTGCTAATCAATAATGCAGGTCTGGCATTGGGATTGGACAAAGAATACGAGGGCGATCTGGATAGATACGCCACGATGATAGACACCAACATAAAAGGGCTGCTGACCATGACACGATTGGTGGTACCCGGAATGGTGAAACGAAACGAGGGGCATGTGATAAACATAGGCAGCGTGGCCGGCGATGCTGCCTACGCAAAAGGTTCGGTATATTGCGCCACCAAATCGGCGGTGAAGGCACTGACGGACGGACTGCGAATCGATGTGGTGGATACTGCACTGCGGGTGACAAACATAAAACCCGGATTGGTGGAAACCAACTTCAGCGTGACACGATTTGACGGCGATACGGAACGAGCTGCAAAAGTGTATGAGGGTATCAAACCACTGACAGGCGATGATATTGCGGATGTGGCGTTCTATGTGGCATCGGCACCGAAACATGTGCAGATAGCCGAAGTGCTGGTATTGGCCACACACCAAGCCAATGTGAGTCAGATCTGGAGAGGAGAATAAGGTAGAGCCGGTGGGCGTGACTTGTTGAGGTGAGGTCTTAGAACGGAATTAGCTTGGGGCTGTCGATGAGATAAACCATACAAAAAAACTCCCGCTCGTGGTAGAGCGGGAGTTTATTGTATGACAGAGAGTAGGGACCGGATGGAGAATGTTTTTGCTATTCGAGTGGCGGCCTTCACTTCCGTTGAGGTTCTGTCTTGAGCGGCTACAGAAGCGATTTGGCTTCCTCTTTGAGCGCCGTCAATGCAATGCTGTTGGGCGTGGCTCCGTTGGTGTTGTAAGCCGTGATAAGCGTCTTGGCGTAATCTAAACTGCTGCTTTCCTTCGGCATTTGTGCGGCAATGGCGGTCACAAAAGCACCCATCTCGTCACGAGCATGGATAATCTTGTCCCATACCTCATCGCTGACATAGATCTGTTGGCTCAAATTGTGGTCGAACTCCAAGCGAATAGTGCGCAACAGCTGTTGCTGCACTTGAAGCATCGTCATCTCCTGCAAGTTCATATCCATGATAAGATGCTCCGGTGTAGTGCGCTCCAACAACAACGCCAAACGCTCGTAAGCCCGCAAACGAATAGGGGAAATCTCCTTCTGGGATGCTTTTTTCAACTCCCACATCCGTTTTTGTTGTTCGTTGTCAAACAGCTTGTGCATTACCAACCATGTGGCAAAGAGCACAATCAGCGCAGGTACGCAATACAAGAGAACTTCTATCAT
>CAVKVE010000046.1:0-16820 GCA_963659655.1 Bacteroidaceae bacterium
TATGCTTTCGAGTGCGTCACCTGCCCAAACGAGAGCCGTGGATAGGTCGTTCATTGGCGGGCTTTGTTAATGCGTTCTATGCGGTGCTCCTCTTTGCCAATCTCCCAACGGCGGTAGAGGTAGAGGGCGATTGTCCAAGTGATGACAAAGGTCAGCAGTTGGAGCAGTGCGCAGACAAGTAGGTTAGCGTCTTCGGCAGGCTCGCCTGCAAGAGCCATAAAGCCCACGACCATCAGCGTGCCGACAACGGCTTGCTTTGCGTAGTAACGCAGGCGGTAGGTTCGTTTTATTCGTTGCATAAGTCGATAAAGTATTTGTACAATTCAAGGAACTCTTGCTCGTCCTCTTCTGTGTATAGGTTGTACCGTAATTCGTTGTAGCGGTCATAACTGATAGTGTCGCTACATTCGGCTTCATGTTTTCCGTTCTCGTCATAGCACGAGATAAAGACCTTGCCGCTTGCGCAGCATAGTTGTAGAGAATACTCGTTGTGGAGAGCATCGTCTATTGTTATTTCATAAATTGGTTTCATAAGTGGAATACTTTTATTTCGTCGTGGTTTCGGAATACAGGTTTCCGTATCTGTTGTATCTTGCAACGGAGAATGTTAATCTGCTGTTGCAGGTCGTGCCATCGGCTACCCGTGGCACTATCCCTGAGAGCGGAGAGTTGCTCTATCTGCTGCTCGAGTGCGGCGATACGGGTAGCAGCGGCAGCGTCATACTCGTGTTGTGGGTTGCGTTTGCGTTTCATCTTAACGGGTGTGTAGCGTTGCCGAGCGAGCGTACGCAACCGCTCTTGATGGCGGAGATAGTACGCTCGCTGATAGGCAAGAAAGTGTTCTCTATTACGGCTCATCGGGAATAGCAGTATCGGGATGTTGCGTAAGGTAGGCGTGGTCAATCCAATAGCGGGCATAAGGTTTGCCGTCATGCGCTTCTGGCTGCTCCATCATAATGGGCAGGTCTTCTTCGTGCCGCAAGAGATAAATGATTGCGGACAAGCGAAAGCAACCGCAGAGGTTGAGTGCCTCGATGGGCGTGATGGACTTGCCTTTGAGCAAGTAATTGCGGATGATACTCCGCTGGGTATCTGTTCGTGCCATAGTACTAATGTTTTTGTGTGATAATATCAGTGAGTATCTCATAGAAGTCCTTGCCGTGTATCTTGGTGGGCTGCTTGGCTACATAACAAGTGGCGGACTCGGCTGCTCCTACCCGATTGAGGATAGAGCGGGCAGCCTGTTTGCACGCAAAGGTATGTGTATTGCGGCTGCTAACGGCATAGACCGAAGCAGTGTACGGCTCACCATTAGGGACTACACGCAAGTAGTAGTGAGTGGGAATGTGGTCATCGTAGGTGAGAGCAATGTGTGCGCCGCCGCATATACCCAACTGCTCGCAGAGTAAGACAGACGGAATGAAGAACTTCTCTCGCACCAATAGGGTGCGGTGAATAGAACGACGGCGACCATGATTATTTGTGTGCATATTACTTTTGGTTTTGTGGGTGAAACTTATGATACTTCTCGGCAACAAGCAACTCGACCTGCCGTAAGCACTCGCTTACTCTGCCCTTACTTATACCTGTAATTTTGGCTATTTCTTCTACGCTCCGACGCTCTCGGAAGGCAAGAAAAAAGATGGTGTAGGTCTCATTAGTGCAGTGATAATGAATGAATTGGCATAAATTACGCACATCTCTTTCGCTTAATTCAGGTTTCTGACATTGTTTGGTTGGCTCTTCTTCGAGCTCGGGCTCGTTTTGATAGAACCAAAACAGCGGGTCGGGCAGCGAGAAACGGGCTTGGTAGAGCAACTCTTGCTGCAAGAACCGATAGTAGGCATCGGAGAGCAGCCGCTCCAACTGCTTGGGTTCGGAGCGAATAGGCAAACAAATGTCGTGGACGGCGATGTACGCCGAGTGGAGCATATCCCGTTGGGGATACTGACGACTGAGATAGGCGTAGTTGTGTGCCACAAAGTCGTGTAAAATCTTTTGCTGTGTTGTCATAGCAAGAAGTATGAAGGGTAAAACATTAACGCCGACTATCGCCATCAAGCGCAATGACATTGAACATTTTGAAGCGGTCGGTCAATCGATTGTGGTCGTCGTGGAATAGCCGCTCTATCTCCTCTTTGTCGAGATTGGTGGTGATATGCGTGGCACGCCCCCATTGCTCCCATATCTCGTTGCGGGCAAACAGGAACTCCTCTATCACCTGCTCGGTGTTGTTACCATAGAACTGCTGCGTACGCAACCCGATGTCGTTCAAACAGAGAGAGAACGGCTGCCCCTCGAAGGTATGGCTCTGCTCGGTATTGTAGGTGTAGTAGTCGATGTGGTTGTGCTGCTTGTAGTAGTTGAGCAGTTGGGTCTGCGAGAGTGTACGGAAAGCACGGCTGTTGTTAGTCTTGCTACAATAGAGCGAGAAGACCTCCATCAAGAGTGTCTTGCCCACTCCCGCATTGCCTGCCAACATAATGTTCTTGTTGAGGTCGTAGTGCATATCAGGGAATACCGTCTCGGCAAGCGGTGAACCATTGAAGTAGTAGAGCAAAAAACGAATAACCAAGCGGTTGTGGTCGTCGATGACAAAGCGTTGGTTTTTCTTCGACAAGATAGAATTGGCACACGCCACAACTAACTTGCTGTGGGCAGAGTAGATTTCAGGGTCTTGCAAATTTACTTCTTTTCGGCGACGCACGAAAAGCGTATTGAGTATTGACTGCACCTCGTTGAGGCTGTCGGTGCGCTCCTGCTCGATACGCTCTTGCTTAGAACGAGAAGTGATAGTTTCGCTCACGGGGCTTTTCTGCGGGAGGAGTTGAAGGGATGGTACTGCCATAGGTGTTATTGTTTTTGAGTTGAAATAAACCCGCCCATCCATTGGCTATGGACTGCTCAATGACTCGGCGGAACTGCTGTGGGTCGTCGGCTGCAAACGAAAGCGCATGGCGATAGCATAACTCCACACTCTGCTGCGTGCGGTATGGCTTGCCAATAGACTGCTTGTACTGCAACCACTCACTAAAGGCTTCTTTGTAGGCATCGTCTACAAAAGACAAATCGAAATCTTTCTTTTTATTTTTTCTTTCTATACTACTATTTAAGTTTATATCTTTATTATTTATTACCTGCTCATTTTCGTCAATCAAGTTTGCTGAATTTCGACATACTTGATTGTCATGCTCCATAGTACTTTTGATGGTATCGAAAGAGAGTCGATAGTATTTCTTGGCGGGTAATCCTTTGCGCTGCGTCTCGATGAGATGTTGCTTCTCGAGATTGGCAAGAGCCGTATCAACGGTGCTGCGTCCGAGATGAAGTGTGTCTTGCAGATACTGATTGGTACAGAAGAACCAACCATCTTTGGTCTGCTCCTGCTGTGTGAAGAGCGTGTGCCTATCAAGCAGCAGCGCAAGCAGCGTGGTTTCTATCAATCCTAATCGCTGCACGAGGTGCTTGTTGATAGCGAGGTAAGCGTCCTGCGAGAGGTAGGCTTTTACATATTGTTCGGAGGTCATAGCGTTACGGAATGATTGCTTTGTATCTATTATGTTTGACATGACTGATTTCATATTGTTCTTTGGCTATCAGTCCTTTCTGCTCAAGGCGTTTCATTATGCTAATGACTGTCGGTCTGCTGCACATAAGCAACTCTTGCAGATAGGACAAACTTAATTCGGAGAAAGACTGTTCGTCCTGCGGTAGAGAATAGATGATAGCGTAGGCTTGCAACTCTGTCAGGTTGTCAAACCCGAGAGCATACATCCAACCCATTGTGGTGATATATTGTTCGTTATTCATAGCGTTATTGAATGAACCCCAAGAGGGTAAGGACTACTCTCTTGGGGTGGGTGAATGATTAGAACGGCAAGTCCGAACCTTCTTCGGGTGCGACTTGTGCGGGAGCGGGCTTGGGTGTGTCGCCTATACGCACGACATTGGCTGTGGTGTTACGCTGTTGGCGTGGCTCGGAATGGCGAGTGTCGCCCTCCTCGATACGCCACACACGGACATTGGTGGCATAGCCTGCACGACCATCCTTCTCCCACTTGCGACTGCTGACGGAGCAGGAGAAAGTGAGCATCTTATTCTGCTCGACACTCTCTTTAATCCACTGACTCTCCTGCTCGGAGGTGCGGAAGTTATCGATAGTGGCTGCCACCATTGATAAGAATTTGTCGTTCGCCTCCTCGATGAGAAGGTCTTGCAGCGACCACTCGCCGCCATCTTTTTTCGTTCCTGTACGGGGGTCGAATAGGTCTGCTACTCGACCATAGATTTTGAAATCTGCCATAGTAATTTGATTTGAAATTGTTATTTGTATTGCTCTGCCCACAAGGCAAAGTGTTCGTCGGATGGGTTGGGTAACTCGATGCCGTACTCTGTGGCTGCGTCTGCCTGTACCTTGTTGAGGAACTCGGACATCTGCTCGGTGGTCAGCCCACGAGTGCGCCCTGCTATCTTACCTTTGGGTGTAAGCACAGGCAGGAATAGCATACAATAGGCATCGTGTACATCGTCTTTGGTGTAGGTGTAACCCATCGCCTCCGACCACTGCTCGGCAATGCAGGAGAACCACAACCACATCAGTTGGTTCTGGTTGATACTGCGCTGCTGCTTGCACTTCTCGAAGGTAAGGATGTACGAGCCGTTGGCGGCATCCCGCAACCAATAGGAGACAAGCCCTAAGACCTGTCCCGTATTGGTATTGCCGCCCTGCTTAAGGAAATGGACGGTGCGTTTCATCGGAGTGTAACGGTTAGGCGACCCCGAATGGTAGTCGATTTGATATAGTCGTTAAACTGCTCGGGGCTCTGCTTGTAGGCATCGGACGAGGCGAACGCTTTCCAATCGAACGATTGGCGAGTGCTGTCCTTACCGAGCGTAACCTTTGCCGCTCCCGTCTCGATAGTCTGCAAGCCATGCTCCTGCAACAGCGTGGCTATGCGCTCCTGCATCTGCTTCTTGCGTTCTTCGAGCGGCGCACGGGCTGCGTCTAACTCCGATAGGGAAAGTTCGTTCTCGGCGTACGCATCTATCAAGTCCTCCAAGTCGGCAGGCACACGACACTGCGGGTTGTCGAACGACTCCGCTCCCGAACGATAGGCAGTGAGCAGAGCATCGACATCCTCATCGGGCAGTGGGACGATGTCGGTGAGTGTGCATTGCCCGTCTCGGAAATGGATAGCCCGCAGCCCTGCCACCTCGAGCGTGGGGTTCTGCTGACGGAACAGGCGGCGATAGACAGACAACTGCCACTGCAAGTATGCCATCTGCAAGACGGCTGTGGTCTTGATGTCGTAGAGATAAATCTTTCCATCGACAATACCGACCAAGTCGATAGCCGATGCCACGCTCTCGAGGTCGCTGACGAGGTACTCGCTCGCCAACCACTCTATGCCTTGGGTTGCCAAGAAGAATGGCTGTAACTCGGCTCTGTTCTCGTCGGGCAAGAGGTCTAAGACAGAGAGTTGGATGAGGTTGTGGATACGCTTGCCACGCTCCGCTGCCTTATCAAGCACCGACTGATTGACTCCGCCATACATATCGGGAAAGCAGTAGCGATGGATAATGGATGTGATACCCGACAACTCTCGGTCGCCGAGGGTGTAGCGGTGCTCGACCTCATCGAACACCACAGGAGATTGTACTAATTGCATAGGGATGTGTTAGGAATTAGGGGTTGCTTCTTGTTGTTTGAGTTCTTGACCACGGGCGATGACTGCCTGCTTGAATGCGCCATCGGTCTGCAAGTCGGCGTGGGCTGCCCACACTTTCTTGACAGCGTCGGATGTGGTGCAGGCTTTCACCTCTTCGATGGCTGCGGCAGACGCTGCCACAGACGCTGCGGCTACCACATCATCCTGCGGTAAGTCCTCGCCTGCATAGATATACAAGCCTAAGCCGTGGCGAGCGCAGGCTTTGGTCAGGCTGCGCTGTATGGCTTTGTTGACATCCACACTCGTAACTTTGTCGGCAGGGATGGAGTTGTTGCGGAAGTCCATCACGGGCAGGTACTCGATATGCTCGATACCCTCGATGGTTACGCCTGTCTTTACCCAACAGGTGCGTCCGTCGGTGTGATAAAAAAGCCCATCGGCATTCTCGTAGATAGTGTAGGTGGCAGTGGGGTATGCTTTCTTGACCTCCTGCCAAGCCCATGCCCAAGAGAGGTAGGTGAGCCCGTTCTTTTTCTCTGTGTGTTGGTTACAGTTGATTGCATTGAGCGTGATGAAAACGCTCTTGTTTGTTGTTGCCATAGTGAATTAAGAATTATGAGTTGTGAATTATACTATCAGGGAGAGGAGTTCGGTCTCCGAATAGACGGTGTGCGCCTTGCCGTAGCAGTCTGCCTTCGGGTATTGGTGCGGGGTGAGTTTGCCATCGTGAATGAGTTGGTTGACTCTGTCCTTACCGTGTCGGCGATACAACTCCGAGCGGGTGTAGTACTCTCGGACGGGTAGCCCTGCCGCTCGCAATGCAATGTGCGCTCCGAGTTGAGAAGCGTGCAAGAGATGTTCTTGCAGGCGTGCCTCGGTCATCTGTATGACCACAGGCGGTTGATAATTATGTTGCATAATCGAAAGTTTTTATGTACCTTTGCAGCAACGAAAGGCACTCATATTAGTAACAAAAAATGATAGGTACGAGCAATGAAATACTGCAATGGCTGACCCGACAAAGCGAGTACGCACCGCTGATGTGTATCAGCAGGCAACGCCTTGTTGGACTGCGTAAGCATTTGTATTCCAATGAGTTGAGCGAGGAGCGCAAGGAAGAACTCCTACTCCGATTGAAGCAGCGTATCGACGCACTCCGAACCGAAGGAAAGGCATCGGAGTTTCAGCCATTGTTAGGTTGTATCAAAACCGAAGTGCGTTGTCTCCGCCGTCGGTATATGCTGCCCGCTGTGGTGCGGGACAAGCACGGCAAGTACTTCCAAGAGACGACCCTGATACGAATGGTGGCACACGAGGAGCGAATGCAAGACCTGCATTTGGATAAGGTTTGCGGGGCTATCACTCGTGGCGACCTGCCATCCGAAGAGGTGGTGAGAGAGGTGCTGCGTCGCAAGGGTTGGACAATGTTTGAACCCCGCCACGAACTGCCGTCGGTATGGGAAGTGGTGGTCTAACACTTGCATTGAAAATGAAAAGAGCAGGAGTGTATGCCCCTGCTCTTGGTTGTGTTACTCCACTACGAGTTCTTGAATGAAGATACTGTCGGAGTTCTCGTACTCTCGGTGGTTGACAAAGATGTATATCGCATTGCCGTGGTCGTAGCGTTCGTAGAAAACGGCATCGTCTTGGTCGGCTCTCTCAGCGAGGTCGGTATCGTACGGAACGATGTCCACAAATGACCGCTGCCAATCGGCAAGCACGCTGTCGATGAGCGTACGATTGTACTCGTTGGCTTGCTCTCGTGTGCTGAATACATGAAAACTCTGTCGGGGTTCGCACTTGTCTATCGAGAGATGGACAGACAGATACACCACCTTGGGGTCGGTGGTTTTGGTCTTTTCTAAATCAATCATATTGGTTCTCCTTTCTGTTAATCAAGTTCGTTGAATAGAGTTTCGAGCGACTGCCAATCGAGCATATCGAAGAGGTCGTAGGCATCGATGTCCGAGCCTTCGACGAGGTCGTCGAACTCCTGTCGTGTGTAACCCTCGGTTGCGATATAGGGATTGCCACAGAGGTCGAGACTGACTGCCTGCTTGGCTTCCAGCTCGAATAATTCGCACTCGTTCTGCTCGGCATTGTCGAAGCCGTACTCGGGGATGTAACACACACCCACACCGCTCTCGAAAGCAGAGAGGTCTTTATAGACCACGCCCTGCCCGTAGAACTCACCTACATAGTAGGTCTTGTTGTCTGTTTCTATGCGCCATCCTGCGCAGTCTGCTTTTGTGATTGTCATAGTGCATTGCAATTATTTATTCCTGAAATAATATCCCGCAATTTTTTTTACGATGTCGTCGATAGTGTAAGTATAATCAAAATCGTAATCTACATAAATCCCTCTCTTTATAGAGTAGCAAAATCTCCATTGATGTCCTCTAAATTTTACCCAAAGTCTACAACAGTAAGGGTAAACATTCGAGCCAAAGAACTCCAATTCGAGAGAAAATCCGTAGTCGGACAGGAATTGCAGGTTGGTTTGCAGCAACTCCAACGAGGTGCGCTGTGTTTGTGCGTTTGTTTCTTGTCGGAGTTGCTCCATGGTTTTCTTGTCTTGCAGGTCTTGCATAGTGTGGTTGAAAAGATACTCGTAAGTGTCCATATTCGTTTTGGTTTTTATAGTTTAACATCTTCGTAGGTATAGTCGTCGAGCATGGCTTCGGCTTCGTCGAATGCCTCTGTGAAATACTCCCACGACACAGGGTAATTGACGGCATACTCCTCGTACAAATCGTACATCGGCAACTCCCACACCCTGCCGTCGGAGAGCATATCGTTGTACAACTGCTCGACCAAGTCGTAGTACAACTCGGTGCTGCACGGGGTTTGCCGATAAGCAGGGGTCTGTTTCTTTTTGCCTTTGCTTTTCTTGCCGCTCAGTTTGCCTATCTTCAATCCGCTGAACCACTCGCCGTAGTCGTATGGCTTGTAGGAACTGTTGGAGAAGAGCAGTCCGCCGTCCTCGATGAAGTTGCCATAGTGATAGATAGCCCCCTCGTTGTTGAGGAATGCGAACTTGCTGCTGCCGATGACAGCCGCAACCATTGCATCGAATGCTCCGTAGCCTTCTATCGTAGGTGTGTAACCTGCTGCAAGCAGTGGCTCAATGCGTCGGAAGAAAGTCTCGCTGTCGGTCATGTCTCCCTCGTTGGCAATTGAGAGGATACCGTTGTGTGCAAAGCCCCACTGCTTGTCCGCCGATAGGAACGGATGGCAGTTGCGCTCTTGTATACTGCCGTGTGTGGCAATGCGAGCGTGATAGACGACGGGTTGCTCATCGGGTATCTGCTCGACCCATTTGGCAAACTTGTTTGCGTCCATAGTTTTGCGCACTTGCAGCCCTTTGTCGGGACTCCAAGTCATATACCCGAAGCCGTCGGGGTTAGAGGTAAGCATTGCATTTACTTGTTCTTTTGTCGGGCGTTGTACTCCCGCAGGTTTGATACAAATGATACACATATTGTTGTTTAGTGTTTAGTTGTTAGACATTAGATTGCAATAGCAGCAGGCAGCATACCACGCTTGGTCATGTATGCCTGCATAGTATCGGGCAGAGGTTTGTAGGTGATGAAGTCTGCCCAGTTCTCTGTGCCCTCCTCATGGGTGGTAACATAATCCACAAGGCGCAGACAGAACTCTACGCTTGCACGATAGGTCTGTGCGTTGAGTGTGCCACGGAAGATACGGAACTCTATGGTGGCATAGTTCTCGTTGTTCACCGATTGGTATCGGCTACCACGCTTGCCACACGCCTTGTGCTTCTCGGTGCGTTGCTCCTTGGAGCAGTCCTGCTTGTCGCTCTCGTAGAGCGACTTGGTGTACTCGCACCAACGATTGGCAGAGCGTCGTGCGAAACGCTCCACACGCTCTTGGTTGTCGGCAATGAACTGACGCAGACGACCGACATAGACTGCCTGCTCGTCCGAGTCTTTGGTCTTCAACCACGCTCGGCTCAGATGGACATGAAGTCCGCAGTCCTCTGTGTCGTGGCTGCGTGCTCCTGCGTCGGTCAGGTCGGACATCCACGACTCGAAATCGAAATTGTCCCAAAAGTCTTTGGACATCGGCTGAGTGATACACTCAATGCCGCTTCCGTCCAAAGACCCGTCGTGCATTTGGTAGATAAGAGACTCGTTGTCGCCGTGCTTGGCTGTAATCTCGGCACGCTCCTCAATATTGCCACACTCTGTCTCTACCTCTGTGCCGATGAAGCAGTCGGTGTCTTCGCCCTCGAGATGGTTGTAAACCATCGATGGGTTGTGGTGGTACGAGCGTATCAGACCGCCGTGGTGCGCTTCTTCGTAGCACGATGTACAGAGTACTCGGTCGCTATCCTCGTCGTAGCACTCTTCGGATTGATATATGCATTCTCCGCACTCATCGCAGTAGGTGAAAGTATCTTCCCAACAGTTCTCGCAGTACCACTCGTCGTCTGCTCCACGACGGCAGCAGGAGTCCTCGAACCACTCGCCGCAGTCGTTGCACTGATACCCAATCCTGTGTGCGCAGTCCTCGCATACATAGTACGGCTCGTCTTCTCCCGAATAGCAGGAGGTGTGCATCTTTACAGCACCGTTGTTATGGTGGTACTCGTTGCAGCCGTTGCACCAAAAGTAATTCTCCTCGATACAACTCTCGCAGACCATCTCGCCGTCAGCTTCGAGCATATCCTCTTGGCGGAAGACCTCTCCGCACTCGTAGCATACATCGTAGTCCTCTGTGTCGTAGAGGGTTGACTTGTTCAGGTCGAAGTCATGGTCGTGCAGCGCACAGTATCCGTCGTAGTACGGCATCCATCGGTTGTCCTTATTCCACCGTTCCAAGTCTTCGAGCGAGGAAAACTCCACTATAATCCTGCCCTGCATATCTATGCAAGCAGACTCAATACTAATGCGGTCGGAGCAGACCGTCAGTTGTGTACCCGCATAGCAGCGGAAGCCCCGTGCTATGCACTTCATAAAGTTTCTCATATCAATAAGTTTTTGATGTTGTTTGTATGGTGAACGGACGGTAACCCAATGCCGTCCGCCCTGATGTGGTTACTCTCCGAGTTCGAGAGTGATACTCAATGTGTTGCCCTGTTTCCACCCGAGGGATTTGAGGGTGGCTTTTGCTACATAGAGCGTCCCGATTTGGGGCGTGTCGAGTTGGTCTGCCACCTGCTCTTGGAAACGGATGGTGTTCTTGGTTTCACGCTCGAAAGCGAAGGTCAGTTTGGTTGCATTCTTTGCTGCCATAGTCGTATGCAATTTGCCTATACCATTGCGAAGGTGTTAGATTAAACACAACGAAAGCCGCACCCCGAAGGATACGGCTCTCCGCACCGAGCCTAATGCCTGTTTATACTCGCTCGGTCGAGTCGTCAAAGACGATGTCGAGAGGCTCAATAGCAGCAAGCAGTTCTGCAAGCCGCTGCTCCATCTGCTTTTGGTAAGTACTCATAATTTGTTTACAAGTTGATTTACTTCTTTGTTGTATTTATCTATTCGCTCTGCTGTCTCGTAGATTTTTAGGAGGCTTTCTACTTGCTTTTCTTTGTCCGGTGCAGACAAGGCTTCTTTTACATAAATTTTCAAGAGTTCTGCGCCGCAACCGATATTGCAGAACGAAACACGAGCTTTTGCTTTGAAGTCGTTCATATTCGTTTCCATAATGCCTCCTACTTTGCGCTGTTGGTATTTATTGCCTTGCTAATCTTGCGGCTGCCGTCTGCGTGGTTGTTATACACAATGGCATCCACCTTGCCGCTCTCGTAGGTGGCTTTCGAGATAGTTACTTTGCGGGGCTCTCCCTTGCTGTTGGTAATGTCCGATAGGTACGCCACATAGCGGACGGATACCTCCCCATAGTCGTTGCTTTTCTCAATCTTTTCGAGCCGATACTCCCCCGTGTATGCCACGGTGTCCCGTGAGATTACTTCTGCTTTGGTGGTGGTTGCTGCTGCGATGATGAGTGCTGCTGCGATGATAAGTTTTTTCATAATGGTCTGCGGTTGCCTATACCCCGCAAGGTTTTAAGTTACACAACCCCGCCCGTGAAAACGGGCGGACGCACTATGCCTAATGCCTGTTTATACCCGCATAGTCGGGTCGGGATTACTTCTCGTTCTCCAATACTTCGAGGGCTGCTATAAAAGCATTCAGCACAGTTTCCGTGTATCCCCACACGGTTTTTTCGCGGGGTACATACTTGATGGTCTCTTTGCGTACAATGTAGTTCCCCTCGCAATCACGGCTGGGTACAGTGATTATAAATCCCGATGCTAATTTCACATCTTCCATAACTTTCACTCCGTCTTTCTCCACAGGCACTATGGACATACACTCCTTGCCGCTCAAATCCACGATGTCATGCCCTGCCATACGATATTCACGGAAAGCCTTGTGCGCCTTGTCGGTGTCTTTGCACTCCACCCAATCCACGACTGTAATGCTCTCACTCCCATTCCAAGTTACATGGGGCATAGCATTCATAAACAGAGATATGAAGTGGCTGCGGGTCTTGCCCGTGCCTACCAAGTCCGCATACAATCTGTCGGACATACTACCTTTTTTGAGGGCTGCGATACTTGTACTAATTACAGTCGAGAGACTGAGTTGCTTGTTTGCGTTTGCGGTGAATAATGCTTTCAAACTTTCACGACTTTCGTTTGTCATAATGATACAGACCCCCACACGAGAGCGGCTCTGCTGCTGCTTTTAGTTAGAAAAATGGTTGTTAGATAAAATGTGCGAATGGTATCCAACCCAATGGATACCACCCAAAAAATGTTTTTTGCCACTAACATACGCAAAGTACCCTTTGGGTACAGCCCATCATTAATTTGCGACGGCTACTAATTTATGCTATTTTTGTGGCTATAATACAGAGCCAAAGCCCTGTTGCTTTCTGCAATACTACGCACACAAAAAGCCATAATGTGTGCGTAGGTATGGTTTACCTCTATTGCCTGCTGCTCTCAAAGCCCCCTTACAGTCAATATCCCTTTGTGGTTTTGGTGGACATACTCCACCCGTGGTTTCTCTCTCCCACGCTTGCACTTCCTTCTGCCCAACGCTTTGCGCATACCAAGTGCGTACCCCGCTCCCTTTTCAAAAAAAGACGGTAGTGTCAGCCCATACACTTTGTGCGTCAAAGTGTATTTTTTTCTTGCCATAGTGCACAGCGTATAATCCACCCACACCCATAGCAGAGCCCCTTTGTCCGTACCCAAAGCAGGGCTTTTGCCCGTTTAGTACTTTGGATTTTCGTAAGACCAAAATTTCAATGACCACCGACCCGCCGCCCCGCACATTATGCAAGATTTTTTCGGCTTGCCGTTTCCCAACCGCCTGACCACCGCCGTGGTTGCTTGTCGTTGAGAACACTTGCTATATAAACCGACACCCCCCGACACGCACACCCACGATACGCGAAATAACGGAACGCGCACGAGAGAGAAATTAATGCATTGAAATACAGCGAGTTACAAAGAAAATGAAATAAAAATCGCAGCAGAAAAACAAGCCGAAACAGCCGACGAAAACGAAAGAGGCAGGGGGTACAAAGGAAGAACGCACCCGATGGGTATAGGGTATATACTTATGTGAAACTCACGGAGTTACAGCGAAAAACCGAGTATCTCTCACGCACGTGCGAGGCATACCTTTTTGGAGAGCAAATCGAGGGGAGGGGGTACAAAGGATTTGGCAGGGCAGTTGTAGAGAAACTGAGGTCAGAAAAATTTTGGAAAGGAGTTACGAAAAAAGCCTATTCCATAAAGTACATAGATAAGATAAATAGGGAATATACTTAACTGATTGAATATGTGCAAATTGTAATTTTTGAATGTTGCAGTATTGACAACATTCTGTTGCAGAAATGACAACATTTTAGCAAATAGATTTGGTTTTAGAGGAAAAATGTACTACCTTTGCTGCACTATTTATCCATAAGTATATTCTGATAGTATGAAAAGGTTTATCGGTTTTGTTTTTGTTATTCTTTCCTGCCTTCGTCTTTCAGCGATTTCTCTTAATCTGTATGACTTAGAGCGCATGTTGGGTGGTAATATCGGAACAGCGAGCATTCTACTTGCACAAAAGAACTACTATCAGCAGTATGACAATAGAGTCGAAGACTCTGATAGTGATGAACGAGTCTATGTGTGGTCAGAAAACAACACTAATTATTCTGATGAAAGTGAAATTTGGCTTAGTGTTTATGCAGAGAACAATGGGAATGGGGCTATAAGTTATATCAGTCTTCAATGTGCAAATTTGAAAGACTATGCTGAGATTACATCAGACATACCATTTTTGGATTATAAATTTTTGAGGACATCATCAGTTACACGGATTGTAGAAAATGAAAATGTTTCGTCAAATGTATATAGCGGTACAAAGTATATGCTTGAGACTGAAACTATTAAAAATGAGAATAATAACTCAACAATTTGGGTAGTGGACTTATTCAAAAAAGGCGGCTCATGGGACGACTACAATGGAAAAAAGAAACACTATGATGATGAAAGTAATCTTCTGTCCATTACATATACCGTGAAAGACGGGTATTTGGCAGGCGAGTATATAGGATACAACACAATAGATTATACGATGCACCCTCGCGTCCGAATTACTCCAAGTGATAACAGATGGAATTATGAGACTTACTCATACACTGATGATTTGATATTTAAGGGGTATTCGTCAAAGAGACCAATCCATATGTTTGAGAGTTCTAATGTTGATGGGTACGGAACAGTAAGGAAACGCATTAACGGTGAATGGAAAAGTTACACAGGAAAAGTCAAAATAAGAATATCAGCAGGTGATGGATGGCATTTAGGAATAAGAGTAGAGCCTAATCCATAGTAACCCACAAAATAATAAGAGCGACTTTCCCAAGCCGCTCTTATCTTTTCTATTCTCATCAAAAACTTAAACACAACCCTATGGTTGTATAAGATGCCCCTTTGCGGAAATCGCCTCAAGTTCCGATTGATGCTGTCGCACTTCCCCAGTCGGTTAGAGTTCCGCCATCTCTTGATTAAACAGTCAAGCATTCTCATTGAACTAAAGGGGCAATGTTGCGGGAGAAGGACTCGAACCTTCGACCTTGAGCCTGTAACACTCACGAGCACGCCGCTGCTCTATCCCGCTATATTTACTTCGGGCTGACTATTTCAAATTCGTCTCGTTGCCCTCTGTATACAATGTTCGGATTAACCCACCACTCGCCTTTCTTTTTCGGGCGTATCACATCTTTCCGCACTAATTCTATCAATCCTCTGTAGAGTGTTTGCCGTGATGTGTAGCCCGTGTATTTGAGGCATTCCGTGTAGTTGAACTCTACATACCCGCCAAAGCGTAGTTGGCTGATGATGTAACTGAATACGGCTACAGCGTTGGTACTCATCCCTATCAAGACAGACGGCTGAAACAGTTTTACAAAATCGGTCGTGTCGTATATCTTCTGCGTGCCGACTAATTGGGTAGAATTCTTTATCTCGCCCGTATTCTTGTTGATTATTTCAAGCGGTGCAGTACCCACTGCATCTGCTTTGAAGCGTCTGCGATACTTACTCACGAGTACCTTATAGGGATTACCTTCCTTCATTGCGGTTCAAAATTACTACTATTCTTTTGATTGTCGAATTTTTCAATCTTTTTTCTGTATTTCTCTGAACACATAGTCCAATACTTTTCGGTTGGCAGTGTCTATGCGGCTGTAGTCTGTACGGATATATACATCTGCCATAGGGTTGTTGCCTACATGGGCAAGGCATAAGTCAATATCATCTTTGCTAATATCGCAGTTGTTGCGTGCTATAGTCGCCCAAGTGTGTCGAAACTGATAGGGAGTCAGCACACCGATATCATTCTTGCGGCAAGCAATCTTAAGACGACTATAGACCACACGGCTGTAGTCGATGTTAGGCTCTTTATTGCCGAAGTTGAACAGATACTTGCTCCCTCGTGGTGTAAGGTATTTCTGCGCCACCGCCATCACTTCGGGTTCTATCCGAATAGAGATAGCCACTCGGCTTCCTGCTGTACCTTCTGTCTTGTGCCGCACAAAATGTACTCGTCGTGTCTGCTCATCATAGTTACTCCACTCCAATCGCTGTAAGTCGAATAGGTTGATGCCGCACATACCGAACGACATCTTCACCATATCAATAGCGATTTGTTCATTCGTATTGGAGGCTTTTAGTGAAAAGAACTCCCGCAACTGCTCGATAGTAAGACTACGCTTGTTGGGAGCAGTAGGGCGGAACTTTTCCATATTCACAAACGGGTCATGCACAATCACTTTGTGGAACTCGGTGTTGTATTCTTTCTGCATTCGCCGAAAAGCCATACATAGATATTGTTGGTATTGTGCTTTTGTACTCTCGCTCAATAGGCGAGTAGATGTGCCATTGCTGACGGGATGCTCCAATGCTTCCCGAAACTGCCGAAGGAACGACGAAGTAAAATCCGCCGCCGATAGTTTGACGATGCCCATGTTCTGTATGTATGATACGCAGAGCACTGTGCAGGACTCCGTATCGCCTCGGATTGCTTTCTACAATGGCTTGGCTGTAGCGAATGAAATCCAACTCCTGTGCATTAGTACGAAAGAAGGTACAGAGTTCATGCACACTCATTGAGCGCATAGCCTCCGTATCTATTTCGAGCAACGCACTCTCGTAGTTGCGAATGGTCTGCCCAGTGCGGGTAAGAATGAATTGGTCTTTAATCTCGAAGGTGTGCTTGTTTATCTGACTACGGCTGCAATATAGACCTGTAGATAGATAACATACTTGCCGATTGTGAATGACTCTGATACTGATGGGGAACTTTCCGTCTTTGCGTTCTTGATGTCTTTGAACGACTGCTTTGAATGTAGGCATAGCCAATTTGTTTTTGAGAATAGAACATAATTTTTCGATAAACAATCGTGAAACAAGTATGCTGTAACAAGCCTACTTTGTTGTCCGTTGTTCACTATATATTCAAAAACTCAAAGAACCAAAACACTATGTATCTAACAGATATTCAGCAATATCCATTCAGCCAATGTTATGCTGGTATCTACCGATATCCCCTTAATTGTATGATATTACCTTGTTCTATTTTTGCAATTTGTGTTGGCGTGGCGTGCTGT
>CAVKVE010000047.1:0-6188 GCA_963659655.1 Bacteroidaceae bacterium
GCGCAGCACGATCGGCAGGTGGTCTGAGTACCCGTTTTGCCACCGATACCCCATGTAGGTACGCTTCGGTTTGTCGCCCAAATACCGTGTGTCCTCATCCAGCAGCCAATCGGGCGCAAACACCGATACCTCTGCCGTCGTTTGCAGATTTTCCGTCAGGTAGAATTGGTCGAGATAGGTCCATTGTCCGTGGTATTTTTCCGTTCCGTACGGCGGACGGTTCACCATCGGAATCATCTGATTTTTCAGCCCCGTAAGGTTCTCTTGTGGGGCGGAATTCATATCGCCCATCACCACTATTTTAGCGTCTTCCGATGCCATTTTTATCGAATCCACCGTTGTTTGCAGCACCTTGAGAGCCCGCTCTCGTTTCCATTCCGTGGCAGCTGCTCCGCCCGCCATCGAGGGCAGGTGGCATACCAGTATATGCATCGTATCGCCATTTTGTCCGAATTCATCGGCTTTTTTCAGTGCTGCATAGAGAATATCTCGTGTGCTGTTTCCCTCGCCCAAATCCACCTGTATGGCTCTTTCTGCCACCACTTCCCAGTCTTTTCGGTATAGCAACGCCACATCGATTCCCCGCTTGTCGGGGCTGTCGTGGTGCAGGGCACGATAGTCCCAACGGCGCATGGCTTGGCAGAGGTCATCCACGCATTCACGGCTTTCCACCTCGCATAGTCCCACCATATCAATACCTTCCCATTGCCCGATAGCGGTCAGCACTTGCGCTATGTGGGCTATTTTCTGTCTGTAGCGATGCCCGTTCCAGTGCCTTTTTCCGTCGGGTGTAAATTCCGTGTCGGTGTTTATGCTGTCCATAGCGGGCGAGAACAGGTTTTCCACATTGTACGATACAATACAAGTTGCCCTGCTCAATTCCTCCGATTTCAACGGCATTATCGAGCAGAGCAAGCACGCCCATAGTATGTATTTTCGCTTCCGCAAAACCAATAATATCGAACTATTTTTCTTGTAGAGACGCTATTCCATACCGTCTCTCCGTTTTACAATGCCTATTTTTCCTCCATTTTTTTGCCGTTTTAGCGGCAATATGAAACCTCCTGCTCGCTATGCTTGCGATAAATTGAGGAAACACCCATACTGCGGTAATTTAATGGTAGTTTCCCCACCGCATTTAACGGTCCATTAACGGTCATTAACGGAGAACCCACCCACGCCCTACAGCAGCATTCCGATGGCTTTTCGCAGGGCTTCTATCATTCGGTCTATGTCCTCTTGGTCGTTGTATAGTCCGAACGAGGCGCGCACTGTTCCGGGGACGCCCAGATGGTCTATCAGCGGTTCGGCGCAGTGGTGTCCCGTGCGTACCGCCACCCCTTGTCGGTCGAGCAGTGTGCCCACATCAAACGGATGCACCAAGTGTTCGCCGTTGTATACATTAAACGACACCACGCCCGCTTTCTCTTGTCCGGCGGCATATACCCGCACTTCGGGCAGGCTGAGCAGTTGTTTTTCGGCGTATCGGCATAGTTCCCGCTCGTGTTCCGCTATAGCCTGCATGCCTATTTTTTCCATGTATTCGATTGCGGCGGAGAAGGCAACACTCCCGATGAAATCGGGCGTTCCTGCTTCGAATTTGTATGGCAGTTCGTTGTAGGTCGTGTGTTCAAACCGCACGTGTTCTATCATCTCTCCGCCACCTTCGGCAGGGGGCAGCAGGTCGAGCCATTTCTCTTTTCCGTAGAGGACACCCAAGCCCGTCGGCCCATACATTTTGTGCGCCGAGCATACAAAGAAGTCGCAGTCCATAGCCTGCACATCCACTTTCAGGTGCGGAGCCGACTGTGCGCCGTCAATGCAGACCGGTATGTTTTTCTCGTGCGCCAAGCGGATTATTTCCTGTACGGGATTGATTATACCCAGCACATTGCTTACTTGTGCCACCGACACTATTCGCGTGCGTTCGTTCAGAATAGCGTTTATTTGCTCTCTGTCGAGCGAAAGGTCATCCCGCAAGGGAATTACTCGTAGCCGAGCTTTTTTGCGCTCACAGAGCATTTGCCACGGCACGATGTTCGAGTGGTGTTCCAGATGGCTGACCACTATCTCGTCGCCTTCATGCACCATAGCTTCGCCGAAGCTGAATGCCAGCATATTGATGGCGTCGGTGGTGCCTTTGGTGAAAACGATTTCTTTGCTTGAGCGTGCGCCCAAGAAGTTTGCTATGTGTTGGCGTGCTTCCTCGTGTCGTTGGGTAGCTATTTGGCTCAGGTGGTGTACGCCTCGGTGTATGTTGGCGTTGTAGTGGGTGTAGGCGTCCACTAATGTATCAATTACGACTTGCGGTTTTTGGCTCGTTGCCGCATTGTCCAGATACACTAAGGGTCGGTTATACACCGTATCGTTCAATATCGCAAAATCCTCTCTATTCACAATTTTAATTGTTAATTGTTAATTGATTTACGGTTTATAATAGCTCATTTCCATTATTTTCTGCGCATCTCCTTCGGCCATCAGTTCTTGCAGGGTTGCCGCCTCGTTGTGTTGCATATAGCTTTTGGCTATGCGCCATCCGAGCCAGGTTCCGAGCCGTCCGGGCGCATCTTGTGACACTTCCGAGGTGAAAGGTCCATCGTTCAGGTACGAGGTCAGCACCAAGTTTTCGGTCTTGAACAGGTCGCGTTTGTCCATCACGAGGTGCCAAATAGCTTCCTCGTTTTTCTCGCACCAGCGCCATTGTTCTTTGGTGTAGCCCATCACTTCGTATTCCGGCAGGGCAGGGAATAGTTGCGAGAGCAGATACATCACTTTTCCTCGGTATATCATTTGGTCGAGCAGTCGGCTTTTGGTGCTTGTGTAGGGCAGGTTTCGGAATAGGTGTGCGCTGACCACATCCACCGGAATGCACTCTTTGCGCATGGTCAGTTTTTGGTAGTCATACACCACTCGGTTGTAGTATTCATAGTCCGAACCCAAATACATATCCGCCCCCACGGCAATATCGTTTTCCACGAAGTATATCGACGCATTGAATCCCGACACAAACAGATAGACGGTCGGTATTTCCAGTTCAGGGTAGAGGTAGTGCAGACGTGTGAAAGCCTGTTCCATACTGTTTTTTATATCGCTTATGTCCGCAAACTGAGCTTGTTCCACACGGTTTGTTTGGCTGAATCCGTAGGTGGTGTCGGCGAGGAATTGCGGCAGTGCCTGTTCCAAATAGGCGGTGTCCGTGGTCGGTATGCCGAGTATATCTTCCGTGTAGGCCGGCATAAATTCCGGATATTCCGCATAGAGTTTTCGTATCTCCGTGCCTATTTTTGTCGTATCCACCGCCAGCAGGGCGCTGTCAAACCGCACTATGGTCACGGTCTGTCGCTCCATCTCTTTTTCGGCGGGGAAATAGCTGTGCTTTTTGCTGCAGCCTGTCAGGGCAAGAATAACGATTACAGCCGTATTCAAAGCTATTTTCAGCCCTGTTTTGAGTCCTATTTCAGTCTTCGATTTTTCCATCTTTTATTTCGATTACTCGGTCCGATATATTGGCGAGTTCTTTGTCGTGTGTCACAATCACAATGGTCTGCCCGTAGTCCTTCCGCATGCGCAGCAGCAAGTGGTTCAGTTCCTGTTTGTTGGCCTCGTCGAGGCTTCCGCTCGGCTCATCGGCAAGTATCACGGTGGGCGACATCATCAGTGCCCTTGCCGCAGCCACTCGCTGTTTCTCGCCGCCCGATAGCGCATTGGGCTTGTGTTGCAGGCGTTCTTGCAGCCCTAATTCCGTCAGCAGCCGTGCCGCCCGTTCTTTGGCGACCTCGTTCTTCTCGCCCGCTATTAGGGCGGGCATCATCACATTTTCCAGTGCCGTAAATTCCGGCAGCAGTTGATGAAACTGAAAGATAAACCCGATGTGTCGGTTGCGGAACTGCGCCTGTGCTTTCTCGCTGAGGGCAAACACATCCGTTCCGTCTATCCGCACCGTGCCGCTTGTGGGTTTGTCCAGTGTGCCGATTATCTGCAGCAGCGTGGTTTTTCCCGCCCCGCTTTTGCCCACTATCGACACTATCTCGCCCTTTCGCACCGTCAGATTAACGCCTTTGAGTACATCCAGCGTGTCGAACGACTTGCAGATATTCGTAACCTCTATGCAATTTTTTTCGCTCATGTTTTCTGCCATTATTTTCGTTTATAGGCTCTGTTTATTATCGCCACGGCGTGTTCTATCAGGTCATCTTTGTCGGTGCTTTTCAGCGTGTCAAGCAGGTGTGGCGCTATTCCTTCTTCTATCGATTGTTGAGTGGCGTCATACATTTTCACGCTCGAGAACCGAACCACCCAACCGATAGGCAGCTCATAGCTCATCGGCATGCCGCCTCCCCCGCCGCTCACGCCGCCCAGCAGCAGCGTGTTGTCCGTGTAGCGCATGCAGTTCACAAAGGCGTTAGCCGCAGAATACACATGTCGGTCTTGCAGCACAACGACGGGTCTGTACCATTTATTGGGCATATCGTCATACCGCACATAGATCGGCTCCATTTTCGAGAAATCGCCGTGCCCCGTGCCGTTTTTGTGTTGCCAGTAGCCCACCAGCGTGTCGTGTTTCAAGAAGGTCGAGGCGAGCGTGTAGGCGTTTGTCAGGTCGCCGCCGCCGTTGTGTCGCACATCCAGCACGATACCTCGGCATTGGCTGAACGATTTCAGCACATAGAACATATTCGATGCCCCTATCGCGTTGCTGAACGAGCTGTATCGAATATACCCAATGCTGTCGTGGGCTATCTTGTTGTAGTACATCCCGCCGGCGTATCGTGCCCCTTGCAGATACTTGTTTTCCACTATTTCCTCATCGAAGTTTTCCGGATAGCCCGCATACCATTCTTTGCAGACCGACACATCGAATGCCGAGTACAGGTTCACATGCCCGTCGTGCAGTTGGTTGAGCATGCTTGCCATCAGGTCAAATAGTTGGATGTTCCACCCGTCTTCGTTCATGTCTATTTGTCGTGCGCTGTCCACATATAGCGTGTGTATTGCATCCCAATCCACCCCTTTTTCATCGAGATAACAGTACTTCTCATCAATGATTTGCCATAGTGCCTCTACATTCCCCACAGGCGTATTTTCTTGCGGTGCATTGCCGAGTTTGTGCGTGCAGCCGCCCGCAAAGACCACTGCAGCCCCCACAGCCACCACTAAAAAAATACGATATAATCTGTTTCTTTTCATCTTTTACACTATCAACAATACCTACAAAAAACAACGGTAACTACTACAAAATTAGGAAAAACCTCACTCCGTCAGCCTATGATTTCCTTTTGTGCGATACCGGAAGCAAGTCCCTATCACGGCGCTTACTTGTTCTCGGCTGAACCACATCGATTTCTCGCCGTATTCCAAGTATTCGTGCCGTACGCCGATGCGCCAGGTCGAGTGTTTGAATTGCATGTCTAATGTCAATTCGTGGTTCAAATACCGATGGTTCCACATTCCGGCGCAGCGGATTTTTCCGGCTATGCCTTCCGTCAGCTCGTAGTACGATTGCCAGTAGTCGGGCATAAAATCGACGCCGATTAGGTTGGTGCGTATCATATAGCGCAGCCGATAGCTCGTTTTTTTCCCGCCGAAGGAGTAGCTCACAAAGGCCATGGCGTCTATGTCTGCCGCAATGTCCATCGAGTAGGGTTTATTCACATTGTTTACTATGTATCTCGGCATAAAATCCGCCGCCAAATACGGTCCCACCCCGATTTGAAAACCCGACTTACACCCTTGATTTACATAATTATCCGAGTTACTTATCTTATCATATTTACTTATCTTATCCGAGTGGGTTATCTTATTAGAGTGGGAATTACCTGTTCGTGTCCATTTCCAAGTGTAGTATGCCCCCCATCCGGCATTTACCCCTAATGCATATATTTTATTCGATTTCGGTGTATTTTGCAGCCCACATCCTTGCACACCCACTTTTCCAATATGCTCCCAACTCCCTGTATATTTTTTCTCTCCGGACACATAAAACAACCCATTCTCTCCGGACTTACAAGACAATCTATCCTCTCCAACTCCATGAGAAAATTTATTTTTCCCGCGAAATGCTTGCCACCACTCATTTGTTATTCCGACATTTACTCCGTTGTATAGCAGAGGGCTAAGGTACTGATCTTGCAGCCACATCCCGCCCCCTTGTATAGTCAGTATATCCTCATGTTCTATATTCAGTATAT
>CAVKVE010000047.1:6391-12144 GCA_963659655.1 Bacteroidaceae bacterium
TTCAGTATTTCCTTATGTTCCATATTCTCGGCTTGTATGGTTGTCGAAAAAGCCAATAGTAAGGCAAGGAGTCCCGAAGCACTCCCGAACCAACTCCCAAAAAGTCGCAAATATTCCTTTAACATGATAGTCAAAAACACTATTCCAAAACCCTACCAACCCCTAAAAAGAACCCAAGAACCCTTAACGAAATCTCTAAGAACCTCAAAAGAATTACAAAAGCTCCCCCAACGAATCTCAATAGATACCCCCACGAATCTCAATAGAAATACCTTACTTCACCACGAGTTCCCTGTCGCCATTCTCTTTGACGCCTATATGCACTTCCACAGTATCGTCGGGCAAGAGCCTGTCTATCATCTCAGGCCACTCAATGAAGCAGTAGTTGCCGGAGTACAAATAGTCTTCGGTGCCCAAGTCAATTGCCTCACGAATATCTTTGAGCCGGTAGCAGTCGAAGTGATATACCTCGCCCTTGTGTGGAGTTTCCACGTCATACACATTAACGATGGCGAAGGTCGGACTGTTCACCACGTCCTCGGTCCCCATTTCCTCACATAGCTGTTTTATGAAGGTCGTCTTGCCGGCTCCCATTTTTCCATAGAACGCATACACTCGATGCGGTTCAGTTGTCGTGAGGATATCCGTAGCCGCCACCCGCTCATTCTGCTCGTTGAGCAGAAAAAGTCCCTTATTTTCGTCTTGTTTTATTGTATAAGTACTCATACTCGTACCAAATATTCAATTCTCAGCGCGATATTTTGCCTTTCAATTGCTCGTAAATCGCTGAACCTCTGTTAGTTCCGAGCAATTCTTGCCATTCTTCCAAATTAGCAGAACTAGCACGCTTCACCGACCCGAAATGTTTCAGTATCTTAGCCTTCGTTTGAGGTCCAACTCCTTGAATATCATCGAGTTGGCTCGCCACTTGCGCTTTACTTCGCTTCATTTTATGGTAGGTTATGGCAAATCGGTGCACCTCATCCTGTATTTGTGTCATCAGTCGAAACACTTCGCTTGTCACCGGCATACTCACTTCCTTCGGTGGGAATCCAAAAAGCAGAGTTTGTGTCCTATGCTTGTCATTTTTTTTCAGGCCCGCTATCGGTATGCTCAATCCCAATTGGTTTTCCACTGCTTCTCGTATCGCATGCATTTGACCTATACCGCCGTCGGCGATTATCAAGTCGGGCATTTTTCCGCCTTCGTCTTTCAGGTGTTGATATCTGCGCCGTACCACCTCCCGCATACTTGCATAGTCGTCCGCACCTTCCACCGTTTTTATCTCAAATCGTTTATAGTCCTGTTTGCTTGGTTTTCCCATTTTATAGACCACACATCCCGCCACTGCATTCGTACCTTGTATGTTTGAGTTATCGAAGCTGTCTATCCAGGCAGGTAGGGTAGGGAGACCCAACATCCCTTGCAGTTCTGTCAGTATGCGCACTGCCCGTTGTTCCGGATTTAGTTTGTCCGCTTGTTTTAGGCGGTCTTGTTTATATTGCCGCACATTTTGCATGGCTAGCTCCAGCAGTTTCTTTTTGTCGCCTGCGTTTGCAATGTAGATATGCAGGTTTTCGTCATATATTGCCGGAATAAATGGAACTATCACTTCTTTCGTTTGGCTCCCGAGCCTATCCCGAAGCTCCAGCATACCCATCGCCAAAATATTCTCTTTTTCCTCCTCTATTTTCTTTTTATATTCGATGGTCTGTCCCTGCACAATACTGCCGTTATGCACATGCAGCATCGAGATATACACATTATCATCCTGCTCTTCATATCCAAACACATCCACTTCCCCGGCGGTTGTATTTGTGATTATCGTTTTGCTGCAGAACTGTTGCAGGAGGGCCAGTTTCTTTTTCACTTCGGCGGCCTCTTCATATTTCATTTCGGCCGCCAGCGCCATCATCTCGTTGGTCAGGCTTCGCACTATCTCATGCGCATCGCCTCTGATTATCTTTCTTGCCTCCTCAATCCACTCCTTATATTGCCTGCTTTCCGGCCTCATCTCGCATATTCCGCAGCATTTGCGCAGATGATATTTCAGGCACACTTTGTATTTTCCGTTTCGTATTCCGTCGTCCCATAATTGCATCGAGCAGGTACGAATCGGATAAAGCTTATGCACTATTTCCAGTACCAGATCCACCGTATTACCAAAGCTATAGGGGCCGTAATATTCCCCATGCCGTTTGTCGATAATGCGTGTTTTGAGTATTCTCGGATACGGCTCTTTGGTGATGCAGATGCTCGGATACGATTTCCCGTCTTTGAGCAGTATGTTGTAGTGAGGCTGATATTTTTTGATAAGATTATTTTCCAGCAGAAAAGCATCCTGTTCCGATTCCACCACCACATACCGTATGTCTGCTATGTGCGCAACCAGTTGCCGAGTTTTTGAGCTTTGGTGGTCTTTCTGAAAATAACTATTCACTCGCCTATGCAGGTCTTTTGCTTTTCCTACATAGATTATATTCCCGTCTTTGTCCAAGTGTTGATATACACCGGGGCTATGCGGTATTCGTTGGAGTAGGGTAGTTATATATTCATTTTCACCGCTCATCTATCTTATAGACCCAAATTCAATGTATTGTTTTTAGAATTCTATCTACCAACCCGACAAACTCATTTTATGCAAAGAAATAGGAAAACTTTATCACCATAAGGCAATACCGTTTTTCTATTCGCTTAGATATGGATCAGTGTATCGACGCTTTCCGCCTCGGTCAGCACACTACGCCCATTCAGTCCGTCTAATTCAATAATGAAGTTTACATACACTTTTTTGACGCCGAACTTTTTCACCAATTCAATAGCAGCCGCCATAGTGCCGCCCGTTGCCAGCAGGTCGTCATGTATCAGCACCACATCATCCGGCTCAATAGCATCCTTGTGTATTTGTATTTTGTCCACGCCATATTCTTTGGCGTAGCTTATTTCTACCGTTTCAGCAGGCAGTTTTCCCGGTTTTCTGATGGGTACAAATCCAACGCCCAATTCCATAGCCACGGCAGGAGCAATAATAAAACCTCTCGATTCTATTCCTACCACTTTGGTTATTCCCTTGTCCCGATATAGATTTACCATCTCGTCTTTCATCCATTTCAGGCATTCCGGTTTTCGCAGTGCAGTGGTAATGTCCTTAAACTGAATTCCCTTTACCGGAAAATCAGGCACATTGCGAATTTGATTTTTTACTTCTTCTGCTGTCATATCTATTTTGTTATTAGTTTTCGTTTTAGTCTATCTTTCAAAACTTTTTTTCTGCTGATTTAAGTCGTTTTCTTACCCCCTAAAAATTACTCATTTTTTGGCTAATGTTCCACGTGAAACATTTCGGTTATATTTACTATGTAAATATAAAATTCAAATTATCGCCCCATAAACACAAGTAAAACGCTTATATCATTCGGACTTACACCCGGAATTCTATTCGCTTCGCCTATTGTTTTAGGTTGTATTCGGCTGAGTTTTTGCCGAGCTTCTGTAGATAACGATTGCAGACTCAAATAGTCAAAATTAGCCGGTATATTAATTCGGTCCAGCCGCTGCAGTTTGTCTGCGGCCAACTGTTCTCGCTTTATATAACCTTCGTATTTGATATTTATTTCCGCGATTTCTACTATATCTTCATTTTTGTACGAGCCTAATATTTGTTTCAGTTCCGACAGTATTTCTGCCATCGCCATAATCGTTACTTGCGGTCGGCTCACAATATCAATTAATTTTGTCGACTGCGTCAGCGGGCTGCTTTCAATCGTTTCGAGATAGCTGTTTATCTCGGAGGGTTTTACACTCTTGCTTTGCAAGTATTCTGTCAGTTCCGAAATACCTCTTTTTTTGGTTAGATATAAGTTGTGCCGATAGGCATCTGCCAAACCAATCCCAAAGCTTCTTTCTGTCAGCCGCTCGTCCGCATTATCTTGTCGCAGTAGAATTCTATGCTCTGCCCGCGAGGTAAACATACGGTATGGCTCATCCACACCCTTTGTCACCAAGTCATCTATCAGCACCCCAATGTAGCTCTCGTCGCGCCCCATCGTGAAAGGCGCTTGCCCGGTTACATTCAGGTGTGCATTGATTCCGGCCACTATTCCTTGCCCGGCCGCTTCTTCATATCCGGTCGTACCATTTATCTGCCCGGCAAAGAACAGGTTCTTTATTCGCTTTGTTTCGAGGGTATGATGCAGTTGTGTCGGGTCAAAGAAGTCGTATTCTATGGCATATCCGGGTCGGTACATCACCACTTTTTCTAATCCTTGTATCGAGCGCAGACCATTCAATTGTATTTGCCATGGCAGCGACGACGAGAACCCATTCACATAGTATTCATTGCTATCCACTCCTTCGGGTTCCAAGAAAATTTGATGCGCCTCTTTGTCGGCAAAGGTTACAATTTTTGTCTCTATACTCGGACAGTAACGCGGACCGATACTTTTTATTTGTCCGTTGTATAGGGGCGAGTCGGGTAGTCCTTTGCGCAGTATCTCGTGCGTAGTAGGGTTGGTGTAAGTAATCCAGCAAGGCATTTGTTTTAGTCCTCGCTGCACCGTATCTAAGTACGAAAACTTATGCCAATCTTCATCGCCCGGCTGTTCTACCATCCGGCTAAAATCGATGCTCCGTTTATCGATACGCGCAGGGGTTCCTGTCTTCATTCGTGCCGAAGCAAACCCGAAGGAACGCAGTTGTTCCGTCAGCCCAAACGATGCCGGTTCCGCTATTCGTCCTCCTTGTATCTGCGATCGCCCAAAGTGCAGCAGCCCGTTCAAGAATGTACCGTTGGTCAGCACCACCGCCCGCGCCTTCATTTCTATTCCAAGAGCCGTTTTCACGCCGCACACCGCCCCATTTTCCACTAATAGTTCTACTACTACATCTTGCCAAATTTGTAGGTTATCCGTATTGGACAGCACTTTTACCCATTCTTCTATAAATTGTTTTCGGTCGCTTTGGCTTCTCGGGCTCCACATAGCAGGGCCTTTGCTTCGGTTAAGCATCCGAAATTGAATGGCGCTCCGGTCAGTCACAATACCCATCATTCCGCCTAATGCATCTATTTCCCGCACAATTTGTCCTTTGGCTATTCCTCCCACGGCCGGATTACAACTCATCTGACCGATTTTGTTCATATCCATCGTGATGAGAAGTGTCTTGCTGCCCAATTGTGCTGCAGCGTGGGCAGCCTCACAGCCGGCATGCCCTGCGCCAACCACTATTATGTCGTATTCAAATTCTGTCGATTTCATCGCATTATTTTGTGTCTATGCAGCCATCTCCATATTCCCGAGAAGGTACCTGTGCTTACCGTTTTGCATTTCGGAACAAAAGCATCTTTCAGGTGCGTTTTTTCCTTCACCTCCAGTGTTTGTCTGTCTATTAGGATTCCTATTATGTCAAATCTCGGCTCTTTCGTTATTCCATTTTCGCGTATGTAGGCATTAGCGGAAGCCACCATTCGTCTTCGTTTTCGCTCATCCACATATTCTTCCGGACGCTTTCCGCCGTACATCGAGGTACGGGTTTTCACCTCCACAAACACTATTTCTTTTCGGTTTTCGGCGATGATGTCTGTCTCTAAGTGTCCCATGGTCCAGTTTCGTTCCCGTATTTTGAGTCCGTCGGCACGAAGCATTTCCACAGCTATATTCTCACCCAATTTTCCTATTTCATTATGCTCTGCCATACCTGTCCCGAACCGAACCTAAACTAAAAACTAAACTTAAAAATTAAACTCAAACGAACCT
>CAVKVE010000047.1:12920-16428 GCA_963659655.1 Bacteroidaceae bacterium
GCTACATCCGGCTGCCATGTCCGGAATCACCACTTTTTTTGTCGGGCACAATATCTTCATTGTTTCGCCCATAAAGTGCACCCCGCACATCACAATTATGTCTGCATCCACCATAGTGGCTTTCTGTGCCAGAGCCAGCGAGTCGCCAATAAAATCCGCCACCTCTTGTATCTCCGGTCGTGTATAGTAATGCGCCATGATGATCGCATTTTTCTCCTTACATAGTTTGCGTATCTCGCTTGCCACGCTTTCCATATTCCTATCCATTTATATCAGTTTCTATTTTTATCCTTATTCAACCTAAAAAACAGTAATTTCCTTCGAATTCAACGCTTCTTTTTTTCTCTCTTCCTTCCATTCAATGCCTTATTCATTTTCTTTTTTCTAAAATCGACATATACATCCCATTTCTTTCGAATTCAACGCCCTATTTCCACTATCTACCATCCACACATATCTATTTATCTATTTCTTATTCACTATATAATTTCCTTCGAATTCAACGCTCCTTTTCTCCTCTTTCTACAATTCAATATATTATATATTTTTCTTTTTCTAAATCAGTAGATATTATAGCCCCATCAAATTGTTGATATTCTCTCTATATTCGTGGTTATCAATCCCTTTCCGCTCCCTTTCCTATGTCAATATCTTTCAATATCTTTCATAACTCTTTCCCTTTTTCCATTTATCAACACTTTTCAACACTCCTTTTCTCCGTATGTTGATAATTTGTTGATAACTCTCTTTATAACCACTTTTTCAGCTTGAATATCAATAGAATAAGCAGTGTTGATATAATCATCAGCCCGATGGCAAACAGGTATCCTAATTTCCAATGTAGTTCCGGCATAATGTCAAAGTTCATTCCGTACATACTGGCAATCAGGGTAGGGGGCAGGAATATCACATTCACCACCGTAAATATCTTGATTATCTTGTTCTGTTCGATGTTTACCAAACCGAGGAATGTATCTTGCAGATAGTCCAGACGGTCAAATCCGAATCGCGTGTAGTCAAAAAGCGAGTTTATATCCTTGATAATCATGGTCAAGCGCGGACGCAGTTCTTCCGGAAAAAAGTCGCATTTCAGGAAGTTGCTTATCACGCGCTGTTTATCCATTATGTTTTGTCGGATGATGGTCACTTTTTCCTGCAAGTCCTTGATTTGTATCAGGATGTTTTCGTCCACTTTTCCGTTGTGTGCCGTTATTTCTTGCGATAGGCGGGTAATCATATCTGTCGTGTCCTCTATCATGTCGGCGTCTTTTTCCACTCGTGTTTCCATCAGTGCCACCAGCACGTGATACCCGGTCGGGAAGTTACGCGTGTTCACATACATTTTCTTCACCGTCTCGTTGAAGCTGTCTAATTCCACGTCGCGTGTTGTGACCAGTATGCTGTTTTTTAGGATAAAGTTCACGGGTTCGGTGGCAAAACTGTTGGTCAGGAAGTTGCTGTTGGCCACTATCGAGTCGTCGGTCTGAATATATCGGCTCGACATCTCGATTTCTTCCATCTCTTCATCTTCCTGAATATCAATCTTCAAGAATCCCTCGAGTGTATCCTCTGTCTTGTCACTTACATCGACCAGGTCTATCCAGACAATATCTTTTTTGTCTAATTCACGCAGGGTATTGATGGTCTTTGCCACCTTTATTTTCTCGTTCTCTTTATAGAATATCCGCAGTTCTGACATGGCACTTTTGTTTTTAGGGGACTTCTATAATTTCCCCGTTTAGTAATAAGTTTAATAAATAAGAGACCAAAAATACTTTTGTGTGCTTTTTGTTTTTTGGCTGCATCTACTTGATTCTCACTCAGTCACAATGCCCGCATTGCTCCTTCGCTCCAACCAAGTATCTGCTACCCAAAATTTCAAAAATCACTACAAAGCAATTTATAGAAGTCCCCTTTATAGGTTTCTGTTTTTCTCCACCAAGTTGGTCAGTTCCATAAACTGTTCCACGCTCAGTTGTTCCGGTCGCATCGTGAAAATAGGGTCTTCCAGTATGGGATTTCCTTTTCCGACCATCTGTTGCAGCGAGTTACGCATCTGTTTTCGTCGTTGGTTGAAGGCAGTCTTCACCACTTGTTTGAATAGTTCCTCGTTGCAGTCTAATTGTTTTCGGTTGTTGCGTCGTAGGCGTATCACCGCCGATTTCACTTTTGGCGGCGGGTTGAATACGCGTTCATCCACTGTGAACAGGTATTCAATGTCGTAGTAGGCTTGCAGCAGCACGCTCAGTATGCCGTACGCTTTTTTGCCGGGTTTTGAGGCAATGCGTTCCGCCACTTCTTTTTGTATCATACCCGAGCAGACAGGTATCCGGTCTTTGTATTCCAACACTTTGAAGAATATCTGACTCGATATGTTGTACGGGTAGTTCCCTATCACGCTGAATTCACCGGTTGGATACAGCGTGTTCAGGTCGAGTTGTAGAAAGTCGCCCTCTATCAAGTGCAGTTCGGGGTACCATTCGTGCAGATACGCCACGCTCTCGCGGTCGAGTTCTATCGCCGTGAGGTCAATTTGTTTGTTTTTTAGGAGAAATTGGGTTAGAACGCCCATTCCGGGTCCGATTTCCAGAACGCGACCCGCATCAATGGTTTCAGCAATTCTGCGGGCGATATCCGCATCCGTCAAGAAGTGCTGCCCCAGAAATTTCTTGGCATGTACTTGTTGCATTTTCTTGGTGATAATCGTCCATACTGTCTGTTATTCGTTCTTTTTTCGATGCACGCTACGATTTTTTCTTTCAAAAACGAGTCCTTTCTTGCAGTTCTGCCGTTTTTACCGTAACTTTGTGCATTATTTATTTAGGAGATTTTATTGTACTCCCCTTGCAGCCTGCAAAGGTACTATATTTTATTTGGAAATGCAAGCATTGGCTCGTTTTATCACGCAAATCATCGATTTTATCTATCGACCTTTTCGTCGCTTTTTCTCGGAGCAGTTGTTCCGTTATGCGGTTTGTGGAGGGGGTAATATGGTGCTCGATTGGGTGTTGTATTTTCTTATCTACAATTTTTGTGTGGGTCACGACCTTATCTATATCTCGTTGCCTTTTGCTGCATTGCCGCAGTTGTGCCTCACGCCGCATATTGCCACGCTGTGTATTGTTTTTCCTATCACGCTGCTGACAGGATTTTGGCTCAATAAGTATGTCACATTCACGCAATCTTCTCTGCGGGGTTCGCGGCAGTTGTTGCGTTATATTCTGATAGTGCTTATCAATTTGCTGATTAACTATGTCGGGCTGAAACTTTGCGTAGAGCAGTGGGGTTGGTATCCGACGCCCAGTAAGATGTTCATTACGGCTATCACGGTCGTTATCAGCTATTTAGGTCAAAAATACTTTTCGTTTCGTCGCTAATTTTTTAGTATATACTGCTATCCGGTTTTTGACTATTGCCTTTTGAATAATTTTTCTTCTGTTTTTCGTGAGCGAAGCGAGCAGGAACCGAAAAAAGATGTTTTGACTATTGCATATTGAACTATTTTTTT
>CAVKVE010000048.1:0-9526 GCA_963659655.1 Bacteroidaceae bacterium
AACAGAATAAAATAAGCAGGCAGAAAGCAATCGCCTATCGGATTTTCCATTAGCCCAGACAAATAAAAAGCAAGCAGATACGAAACTCTGCTTGCTTTTATTTTTGTATTAACCTACAGCTATAATATGAGATGCTATTCTCTTAGCCAGCGCATAGCATAAAAAAAGAGCAATGGTTATAGAATGTGTATTACTTTTTCTGCAGCAATACCTCATCTATAATTTTGACAATCTGTTCTTTAGGATATAGTCCCTGCAATAGAACCGGTTTCCCGTCAACCGGGATGTACAATACCTGCGGGATACTCGAAATTTGGAACACATACGCCAACTCACGCTCCTTCTCAGTGTCCGATTTATAGAAAATCACCTGGTCACAATACTGCTGGCTCAGTTCTTCCATAATGGGCGCCAGTCGTTTGCAAGGACCGCACCAAGTGGTGTAAAAATCGATAACGCAGGGCTTGTCGCCCTTGTATTTCCATTCTTTCTGCTGTGTATAATCGAACACGCGTGCTTTGAATTGGTCAGTCGAAAGATAGACCACATCATCAGCGAAAAGCGATGCGGTGCAGCACAAAAATGCAAGAAAAAGAGAGAAACGGATACGCATATACGCCATAAATATAAGAAAAATATCATTTTATGGCACAAAGATAGGCTAATTATTCGGTATGTACAAATTTCTTTGTACCTTTGCGCTGCAAAACAACCCTAAAATCATGCAATTCACCTTCGATATCGGACAAAAATTGGCACAAGCCATGCGTCCATACCCCAAAGAGCAAGTTTTTCTGCTGAGTTCGCCCACCCTTCTCGCACAGCGAAAAGCCATATTTAGTGCCGTCAGTGATTGTATTCCGAAAGAACAGACCCTGCTCATCGAAGACAACGAGCCAAACAAATCGCTCGAAACGGTTCAACAAATATGGGATTTTCTCCTTCAGCGAAAGGCAACACGGAGAGCATTGTTAATCTGCATGGGGGGCGGAATTGTGACCGATTTAGGCGGTTTCGCAGCATCCACCTATAAGCGCGGTATTGATTTTTTGAACATCCCGACTACCCTTCTCGCCATGGTGGATGCCTCGACGGGCGGAAAAACAGGCTTCAACTACCACGGATTGAAAAATTGCATTGGTATGTTCAGTCAGCCGATAGACACGCTCATCTGCCCGCAATTTTTGCAGACACTGCCGGCAACAGACTTGCTAAGCGGACTCGCCGAAATGATAAAACACACGCTGATTGACTCGCAAACCGCATGGCTTGCCCTACAGCAATTCGACATCAGCCGGCTCTTTGTTGCTGACAACACGAAACGAGACACCGCCCTGCAAGATTTTGCGCCGCTGATAGCGGACAGCCTTGCCATTAAGGAACGAATTGTCAGCACTGACCCCACCGAACACGGTCTGCGTCACACGCTCAATTTCGGACATACAATAGGACACGCCATAGAGGAATACTACATTGAGCGAAACATTCAGCCTTTGCCACGACACGGCTACTGCGTGCTGTGGGGAATGATCGGCGAGCTATATCTAAGCATTCAGCGAGCGGAAAAAGAAGGAAAGACGACCTCCGAGCTGCGGGAAATGCTCACACATTTGGTAAATCTGACGGCAGAATACTATGGGAAACCCATCTGTAGTTGCTCCGACTACAGACGAATGTTGGAAATCATCCGACAAGACAAGAAAAATACCGTCACCGAAAAGGGCGAAATAGCGATTCAGTTTGTTCTGCTCGAAGGGGTCGGGAAAGCGCTTTACGACCAAACGGTCAGCGAAAAAGAGATTGCCGAAGCATTGGATTATCTTTTCTCTATATAAAATGACCCTATTTGCAAAAACATGGGAGCTAATACTTGTTGCCCCATAGCAATAAAAAAATAGCCTCTTCGTTTTGAAGTGGCTATTTTTTATAGTAGAAAACCCCAGTCAACAAGTATATAGGTTCCACAAAAATGGTTTATTAGTCATTTGCTTTCCCACACACAAAACTCGTAAGCGCAAGTCTGTCCATTGACAACGGCCTCACCTATTACTGCACAACCGCTTCTATAGCTGTGCAAATGGCTTGTGCCACTTCACTTTTTGACATAAGCGGCAATGTGTGAGCCTCTCCGCACCGCCGCAAAAGCGTCACCTTATTCGTGTCGTACCCGAAACCGGCTCCTGCATCCTGCAGCGAGTTGAGCACAATCATATCCATATTTTTGCTTTCGAGTTTGTGCTGCGCATTTGCCAACTCATGGTCTGTTTCCAGCGCAAACCCCACCAACAACTGCCCGTCCTTTTTCGTTCTGCCCAACGCCTCCGCAATATCGGGCGTACGCTGCAGCGTCAGGGTCAGTGTATCTTGTCCGGGTTGCTTCTTTATTTTATGGTCTGCGGTATGTTCCGGCGCAAAATCGGCCACGGCGGCACAGAGTATTGCGACATTGCTGTTATCATATTCCCGCAGACATGCCTCGTACATCTCTTGCGCCGACACCACCGAGCAGAAACGGCACGCCTGCTGCACCCGTTTTTTCAGCCCACTGTCGCCGGTCGGTCCCGAAACGACCACTACCTCAGCACCTCGACGGCTACATTCGAGTGCTAACGAATAGCCCATCTTCCCCGTAGAGAAATTACTGATATACCGAACCGGGTCCAACAGTTCACGGGTGGGCCCCGCTGTTATCAACACCCGTTTTCCCCGCATTGTTTGAGGCGTCAGTGCCCTAATCGCAGCCTCCATAATGGCATCCGGCTCTTGCATCCGCCCTTTTCCCGATGTGCCGCACGCCAACTGCCCGTCTGCGCAATCGAGCATCCTCACATTTTCCCATGCCGACAGCGTACGAATTGCCTCGACAATGGCCGGCGATTGATACATCTTGTCGTTCATGGCGGGCGCAATTACCACCGGCTTGCGCATCGCACAAAAAGTGGTGGTCAGCGCATCGTCAGCTATTCCATACGCCATTTTGCCCAGCACATTCGCCGTAGCCGGTGCCACGATCATTAGATCCGCCCAATCGGGCAACGAAATATGTTCCGTTGAGTGGTCGTTGATAGCGGCAAAAACATCAGAATAGACCTTGTAGCCCGATAGGGTCTGCAAGGTCAATTCTGTAACAAACTCCAATGCATTCTTGGTGGTGGTCACCTTCACTTCAGCTCCTGCCTTACGCAGCAAGCGTATCAGTTCCGGTATCTTATAGGCAGCAATTCCGCCGCTGACACCTACCAATATATGCTTTCCGTTCAACACAACCGAACGTAGAGTCTAAAAGAGTAGAGAGTTCGACAAAGCTTATTTCAGCGCTTCGTCCTTGTTTCCGAGTTTGTACACCAAGTCATCATCGATAAACTCCTGTGTCGCCATCAAGGTCGGTTTCGGCAGACGCTCGTAGGTACGCGAAATTTCAATCTGTTCGCGGTTCTCGTAGGTCTCGTCGGTCGAATCTTGCGGCACCGAAAAATCCTGCAATTTGGCATCCAATTCTTTTTTGAGCGCACTACTGATTTGGTTGGCGCGCTTTGCTATGATGGCAACGGTCTCATACACATTCCCTACCGGTTCTACCAGCTTGTTCATGTCGCGCGTAATCGTATTTTTAGGCGCTTTCGATTGTTTAAGATCCATGTCTTTTTTTATTTTTCTTTCGTTATTTTCTGTATATCTTTCAGTATTTTGTCGGCCGCCGAACGATGTTTCGAATTCGGATATTCGGTCACAAAACTGTAGTATTCATCCTGCGTGTCACGAGCACGCTCCAATTTCTTTTCCTCGTACGAGCTGAGCACTTGCTGATATTTTGCTTGCAGTATCAGCCAGTTGAGTTCTTCTTGATACTTATTGCTCGGATAGGTCTTGAGCGCATTTTTAGCCGTTATCTCGCAGCTCAAATAGTTATTCCCCAGATACGACCCCAAATTATAGTACAATTTTGCACTTAGGTACTCCTTCTGCGCCAGCTTGTCATACATTTCGTTCATCTCCGTGTACGCTTGCTCTGCATACGGACTTTCCGGATATAGTTCCACAAACTCCGTAAAAGCCTGTATCGACTTGCGGGTTATTTCTTGGTCGAGCCGTGCGTCGGGCGAGTCCAAATAGTAGCAGTGCCCCAGTTGGAATCGAGCCTCTATAATATATTTACCTTTCGGATAGTTGCGGATGTAGGCCTGATAGTACTCGGCCGCCGTGGCATAATCTTTCTGCCCCATGTAGCTGCGTGACAAGTACGCCAACACATCCTCGCTTCGCTCTGTGCCTTTGTAGTACGCCGACACATCGTCCAGCAGGGTCTGCGATTTGACATACTGCTTTGCGTTGAAATACTCCAACGCCTTTTGGTACTTGTACTCCGCATCGGTCGATTTGAGTACTTTTTGGTACTCTCCGCAGCCTGCCAGCAGCACCGCAAGAAGCAATAGTATGAGGTGATTCCGTTTCATTCTAAACAAAAAAGTGCGCAAAGTTACACCAAAAAAATGGATTATACAAATTTTTGTTCCCTATTTGGCATCGTTTTTTGGTCAGCCGAGAAAATTATAGTACCTTTGCACGCTAAAATTTACAAATACATGGAAAGAAAAGTTCGCGTGCGTTTTGCTCCGTCACCTACGGGAGCACTGCATATCGGCGGCGTTCGTACCGCTCTCTACAACTACTTGTTTGCCCGTCAACACCACGGCGAGATGCTCCTTCGTATCGAAGACACCGACTCCACCCGTTTCGTTCCCGGTGCAGAGGAATACATCATCGAGGCGCTCGATTGGCTGGGTATCGGTATCGACGAGGGTATCTGCAAGCAAGCCCCCAACGGCAAGGGTGCGCATGGTCCCTATCGCCAAAGCGAACGCCGTGAGATATACCATCAATATGTTCACCAACTGCTTGATTCTCATAAGGCATACATTGCTTTCGACACGCCCGAAGAGTTGGAGGCAAAGCGTGCCGAGATACCGAACTTCCAATACGATGCCCGCACACGAGGGCAAATGGTCAATTCGCTGACGCTCTCTGCCGAGGAGGTAGAGGCGCGTATCGCTCGTGGCGACAAGTATGTAGTGCGTTTCTTGGTGGAGCCGAACGAGGATGTGCATGTGCACGACCTCATCCGTGGTGAGGTGGTTATCAACTCGAATATCTTGGACGACAAGGTGCTGTATAAGTCAGCGGACGACCTGCCTACCTACCACTTGGCGAACATTGTGGACGACCACTTGATGGAGATTACGCATGTTATCCGTGGTGAAGAGTGGTTGCCCTCCGCACCGCTTCATGTGCTGCTCTACCGCGCATTCGGTTGGGAGGACACCATGCCGCAGTTTGCACACCTGCCGCTGCTTTTGAAACCCGATGGCAACGGCAAACTGAGCAAACGCGACGGCGACCGATTGGGCTTCCCTGTCTTCCCGCTGGAATTCCACAATCAGAAGGACGGCACGGTGTCGTCGGGTTATCGCGAGAGCGGCTATTTCCCCGAGGCAGTCATCAACTTCTTGGCGTTGCTCGGTTGGCATAACACGGGCGACCAAGAGATGTTCACCATGGACGAGTTGATTGCGCAGTTCTCGCTCGACCGTGTGAGCAAGTCGGGCGCAAAGTTCGACTACGAGAAGGGCAAATGGTTCAACCACCAATATCTGCAGCTCAAGAACAACGAGGAGTTGGCAGACCTGTTCTTGCCTGTGCTGGCACAACACGGCGTCGTAGCAGATAAGGCAGTGGTTGCCAAGGTAATAGGACTGACCAAAGACCGTGTCAATTTTGTTCCGGAGCTGTGGGAGCAGACCAATTTCTTCTTTGTTGCCCCCACCGAGTACGACGAGAAGTCGCTCAAGAAACGCTGGAAGGAAGACAGCCCTCGCCACATTGCAGAACTGATGGCATTGTTGGAGCCGCAAGAAGACTGGTCGGCGGAGGCATTGGACGCGCTGGTTATGCCGTGGATTGAGCAGCAAGGCTATGGCGTGGGTATTGTGATGAATGCGTTCCGTATCTGTTTGGTGGGTGCAGCGCGTGGTCCGCATATTTGGGCGATTACAGATGTGTTGGGCAAAGAGGAGACCCTCCGCCGTATGCACGCAGCCCTGCAAAACATCCCCGCTAATTCTTAATTATTAATTATTAATTGTTAATTACATAACGGTGGTCTTGATATTTTGTGCCCCGAGTGGTTCGGGCAAATCGACTTTGGTAAATTATTTGCTCCACAAGCGCAACGACTTGGAGTTGTCTATTTCGGCAACTACGCGTGCCCCTCGTGGGCAGGAGGTGGACGGACGGGAGTACTATTTTATTACGCCCGAGCGTTTTCAACAACTGATTGCAGCAGATCAATTTGTGGAGTGGCAGCAGGTGTATGCCGGCACCTATTATGGTACATTGCGCAGCGAGATAGATCGTATCGAGCAGGCGGGGCACCATGTAGTTTTCGATATTGATGTCAAGGGAGGTTTGAATATTAAGCGCATTTTCGGTGACCATGCACGGGCATTTTTTGTTGCGCCGCCCTCGGTAGAGGAGTTGCGCCGCCGTCTGATTGGGCGTGGTACAGACTCGATGGAGAAGATCGAGGAGCGTTTGGCAAAGGCGTCTATCGAGTTGGCAGACGCCCCGCTTTTCGATTGTACGATCGTGAATACCGACCTTGCCGAAGCCGAGCGCCAGCTCGATATAGAGGTCGCTGCATTCTTAGACGGAAAACACTGAAACTTTTTCAACCGATTCAACCACCCATAAACTTCTAAACGGATAAACTATGCATATCGGTATCTATGGCGGCTCGTTCAATCCGGTACACTACGGACATGTAGGGTTGGTGCGTTGGGTCGTAGAGCATACCGATTTGGATGAAGTATGGATGATGGTCAGTCCCAATAACCCGCTGAAAGACAGCCACATACTGGCGGACGAGCAGGTGCGGTTGCAGCAGGTGCGGGAGGCAGTGCAAGGCATACCGGGCGTGCGGGTATCGGACTTCGAGTTTTCTCTCCCCCGCCCCACCTATACGGCGAACACCTTGCGTGCTTTGTCCGCAGCCTACCCCGAACATACTTTCACTTTGATTATCGGCGAGGACAATTTGGAGATATTTCCCCGTTGGCGCGAGTGGCAATATATTCTCGACCACTACCGCTTGTTTGTCTATCCCCGCCACACGCAAACTACGCAAGGCACGGAAACGACAAGCGTAGCGAGCCATACGCAAAACACGGAAGCAACGCTCCGCACGCAAAACATCGTTTTTCTTTCCGGTGCTCCCTATTTCGACATCTCCAGCACCGAGATTCGTGCCAAGAGCCACTCCGCACCTTCCTGATTTTTCGTTCTCATTCCCCAAAACTATGGCGTCGTATTTCCCAACACGACGCCATTTTTGCATATTCTCAAAAAAAGCAGTAACTTTGTGCGCTTTTAGCCTGTTTTACATTGCCTTTCCGGAGCAATACGCAGGTTTTCAACCAACGGTCTTCGCACACGCACAATGAAAGAGAAACTCAAAAAAGGATTTACGGCCCTATTCACCAACGACAAGTTTATCACCGCCATCATTTTGCTCAATTCGGTGGTGATTTTCCTCCAGGAGAGTGGCCTCAATACCCGCGCCATTGCGGTCATCGACCTTATCTGTACCCTGCTTTTCATCATCGAGATGGCGGTTAAGCAGAGTGCCTTAGGGCTGCGAGGCTATTGGAAGGATGGTTGGAATCGCCTCGATGGCACACTTGTCATCCTCTCGCTTCCCTCCATTATAGCGTTTTTTGTGCCGAGCCAAGCCGTGTTGGGCGAACTCTCCGTCTTGTTGGTGCTGCGAATGTTGCGTATTCTTCGTTTCTTGCGCATCATCCATATTTTTCCCAATTTCTCCGTCATCTTGCGCAATTTCCGCAAGGCGCTCAAAGACAGTGGCGGCGTATTTGTAGGCTTTTTCATTCTAATTATTATCATAGCCCTCATCTCGTGTGAGCTATTCCATAGCGTGTCGCCGGAGTATTTTGGCACGCCGATTGATAGCATCTATACCATATTCCGTATCTGCACCGGCGAGGGGTGGAACGAGATTCCGGACGATATTGCCGCCAACTCCACCCTGCTTACCGCGCGTTGGGTACGCCTCTATTTCAGTATTTTGTTGGTGTTGTGCAGCGTCATTGGCCTTTCGCTTGTCAATTCTATCTTTGTCGATGCCATGGTGAGCGACAACAACGAGAGTATGGAGAAAAAGTTGGACGATCTCAACGCCAAACTCAACACTTTAATCCGTCAACAAAACGAGCACGAACACACCGCTCAAGATACGCCCCCAAAAACAACTCAAAACCCAACGCAAAACCCATAAATCCCGAACCACTCCCGAACCAACTCTTAAATAACCCCCGAAAAAAAGGCAATGAAAATCCTACAACATATCGGTGAATACTTTCTCCTCATGGGGAGAGTCTTCCGTCTGCCCGACCGACAACGCATGTTTTGGCGGCAGTACTCCCGCGAACTCGAGAAGCAAGGCCTGCAATCCCTGCCCATTGTCGTCATCATTTCCGTATTTATCGGTGCGATTCTCACCATTCAGGCTAAGACCAACACCGAGAATCCCCTGCTGCCGACCTATACCACCGGCCTGCTTACCCGCGAGACCCTGCTGCTTGAGTTCTCATCCACCATTCTCTGCCTTATCTTGGCGGGCAAGGTAGGTTCCAACATTGCCTCCGAAATAGGCACGATGCGCATCACCGAGCAGATAGATGCCATGGAGATCATGGGCGTCAACTCCGCCAATTACCTGATACTCCCCAAGATAGCCGCCTTTGTTACCATGATGCCCTTCCTTGTCATCATCTCGACCACCATCGGCCTGATAGGCGGTTGGGCAGTGGGTGCCTTTACGGATATTATTACCGTGCAGGACTATCTCGTGGGCGTGCAGTATGCTTTCAACCCCTACTATGTATGGTATGGTATTATCAAAGCATTAGTTTTTGCCTTTATCATCACGAGCATGAGCAGTTACTACGGCTACTACGCCCACGGCGGAGCGCTCGATGTCGGTCGTGCCAGCACCAACGCCGTGGTCAATTCCAATATCGTTATTTTGTTTGCAGACTTGCTGCTGACTAAACTATTACTATAATCGGGAGGAACAGACTATGATAGAAGCAATCGATGTAGTAAAGAGTTTCGACGGCACCATGGTGCTCGACCATGTGTCTGCCACCATGCAAGACGGCAAGGTGAATATGATTATCGGGCAGTCGGGTTCGGGCAAGACGGTATTCATGAAGTCGCTTATCGGGCTGCACCCCATCGACTCGGGGCGTATCGAGTACGATGGCCGCAACCTGACAGATATGAAAGAGAAAGAGGTGCGTATGCTGCGCCGTGAGGTGGGTATGTTGTTCCAAGGTTCCGCCCTGTTCGACTCCATGAGCGTGCTGGAGAATGTACTCTACCCGTTGGAGATGTTCTCCGACAAGAGCCGCGAGGAGATGGAGGCACGCGCCCGTTTCTGCCTCGAGCGAGT
>CAVKVE010000048.1:10253-16326 GCA_963659655.1 Bacteroidaceae bacterium
CGGCACACAACGCCGCCGACCGCAAACGCCACGAGCAACGCTGGCTCACCCGTTACGGTATTAAGAAAGAACTATAACCACACAAAGACAAAACTACGAGCGCAGCGAAAACAACACGAAGCAAAGAAAACTATATGAAAACGAAACGAATACTACTGAGTCTTACTGCCGTGATGGCAGCAGGCGCACTTATGGCAGTGCCCGCACGCCGAGAGGGTGTATGGCGCACGCAAGCAGATGGAACCCAAGTATGGGTCTGCCAAAATGGTGACGAGCAGTTCCACTGGCTTACCAACGCCCAAGGCGAATGGGTAGAGCAGCAGGAGGGTATGTTCCGTGCCGTGCCTGCCCTTAGCGATGAGCAGATTACTTTGCAACGCACCCGCAGCCGCTACAACACTCCCGCTGCCACGCAGACGGCTATTCCGCTCAATATCGCGCCCCGCGGACTGATTATCTTGGTCAATTTCTCCGACAAGAAGTTTACCACCGACCGCAGCGAGATAGACAGTATGATACTTGGGCAGAACTATACCCGCAAGTACTCCTATACCTACACCAACGAGAGTTACCGTAAGGTGACGGTCAATGTGGATAGCAAAGGCTCTGCCACGCAGTATTTCCACGATGTGTCCTATGGGCAGTACACCCCCAAGTTCGACATCGTAGGTCCCGTTACGCTTACCAAGGCATCCACCTACTATGGTGCGAACACCCCAACAGATGATGCGTATGCCTACAAAATGGTCGAGGAAGCTACGAAGTTGGCGTACGAAGAGTTCAATCTCGATTGGTCGCTCTACGACAACGACGGCGACAAGACGGTCGATTTTGTCTATTTCCTCTATGCGGGTTACGGCGAGGCCGATGGTGGTGGCGACAATGTGATTTGGCCGCACCAAGCTTCGTTGATAGACAGCTGGGGTGTGTCGGATTATAAGGTAAATGGCTATCTCATTGACAATTACGCTTGCAGCAACGAGATTTCATACCTATCCGGACGCCATAATGGTATCGGCACTTTCTGTCACGAGTTCGGGCATGTGCTGGGGCTTCCCGACCTCTATGCCACCAACAGCAGCAGCACGATACGCACGCTCAACGATTGGGACATTATGGACTATGGTTGCTACAACGAGGACGGCAATACTCCTTGCGCCTATTCGGGCTACGAGCGTTTCTTCTGTGGTTGGGCAAAACCGCAGTTGCTGACCGACTCGGCGTACTACGAACTCAAAGAGTTGAACAGCAGCAATACGGTGCTGCTCATCTCTACCACCGACGAGCATAACCTCATCGGCAACGACCCCGACCCGACCACTTTCTACTTGCTCGAGAACCGCCAACAGGAGGGTTGGGACAAAGAGTTCGTCGGGCACGGACTGATGCTGACCAAGATACGCTACAACTACACGCTTTGGAAGAACAACAGGGCCAACAACAGTACCCTTACCATGGGCGTGGATATTATCGAGGCAAAGAGGAACACCAGTACTTCGAGCAATGCCGCCACCGACCTTTTCCCCGCCGGAGCTACTTCCTACACGATTGACGCTAGCCACATCCTCTCCGATATCACGGAGCAGGACGGCAAGATTTATTTCTCCTACAACGGCGGTACCCAAAAGCGGGAAACCGCTCTCGATAATATGGACACCGAAGAACAAATACAGGGTATCTATACGCTGACGGGCGAGAACGCAGGCACCGACCTTGAGTCGCTTCACGGCGTCTATATCGTGCGCACCAACAAGCGCGTCTACAAAGTATTCCGCTAATTCACTGCCTACGGAAAATGAAAATCGTATCATATAACCTCAATGGCATTCGTGCCGCTGTCGGCAAGGGCTTGCTCGATTGGCTGCAACAGGAGAACCCCGATGTGTTTTGTATCCAAGAGAGCAAGGCACAGCCCGACCAGATAGACACCGCCGCCATGCAAGCCCTTGGCTATCATAGTTATATCCACTCGGCGGAGAAAAAGGGCTATTCGGGCGTGTGTATATTCTCCAAGCTAGTGCCCGATCGTGTCGAAGCAGGTATGGGTATCGAGAAGTACGACCGTGAAGGGCGGGTGCTGCGTGCCGATTTCGGCGACATCACTGTGGTGTGTGTCTATATTCCGAGCGGCACGACAGGCGATGTGCGGCAGGATTTCAAGATGGAGTTTCTCGAAGATTTTATGGTTTGGACGCTTGCCTTACGCCGTGAGCGACCAAATCTCATCGTCTGCGGCGACTACAATATCTGCCATAAGCCGATAGACATCAACCACCCCGAGCGCCAAGTAGGAGTCAGCGGATTCCTCCCCGAAGAGCGTGCATGGCTCGACCGTTGGGAGGCGAGCGGCATGGTCGATTCGTTCCGCCTATTTGATACGAGTCCCGAGCGCTATTCGTGGTGGAGTTATCGCTTTGGTGCGCGCGAGCGCAATGCAGGTTGGCGTATCGACTACCATTGGGTAAGCGAGCCTCTCCGTTCCCGCATTGTGGATGCCAAGATTCTAACCGATGCCGTTCATTCCGACCACTGCCCCGTGGAGGTGGTACTCAATTAACGATTAATAATTAACAATTAATATGCAGCGTGGGGAATGCAGCGCAACTACCCTGCTCAGGCAAGAGAATATGGATGTACTAAAGACAGAGCATTTAGTAAAGAAATATGGTAAGCGCACCGTGGTCAACGATGTGAGTATTCATTTGGAGCAAGGCGAGATAGTCGGGTTGCTCGGGCCCAACGGTGCCGGCAAGACGACCACTTTCTATATGACTACGGGTTTGGTTACCGCCAACGAGGGGAAAATTTTCTTGAACGACAAGGACATCACCTCCTACCCTATGTATAAGCGGGCGCAACTCGGTATCGGTTATCTGCCGCAGGAGGCGAGCGTCTTCCGTAAAATGACCGTTGAGGACAACATCCGATCTGTTTTGGAGATGACCCGTTTCTCGAAGGACTACCAGAAGCAAAAGTTGGAGCAGCTCATCGCCGAGTTCAACCTTGCCCATGTACGAAAGAACCTCGGTGACCGTCTCTCCGGTGGTGAGCGTCGCCGTACGGAGATTGCCCGCTGCCTCGCTATCGAGCCGAAATTTGTCATGCTCGATGAGCCGTTCGCCGGTGTCGATCCTATCGCGGTGCAAGAGATTCAGGATGTCGTTTGGCGGCTGAAAGATAAGAACATCGGCATTCTGATTACCGACCACAATGTGGACGAGACGCTCATGATTACCGACCGTGCGTACCTGCTTTTCGAGGGAAAAATCCTTTTCCACGGCACGCCCGAAGAGTTGGCGGCCAACCCTATCGTTCGGCAGAACTATCTCGGACGCGACTTCGAGCTGAAAAAGAAGAGCCGCCCTGCTCCCACAGAGGCCTAATCGTGTGAAACACAGCCTCTTCCATATTGTTTTTTTATTCTTTTGCATACTTATTCTCGGATGCACGAGTACCCCTGAAGTAGATGTACCCATCGTGGCGTGCGCCGACCTTCCTACGGGTGTCGCCTCAGCCCTGTCGTTTTCGGCAGACGGCTGCGGCTATGTGCTATGCGGTCGCACGCAGTCGGGCGACTTGGTCAATTCGTTTTGGCAGTATTGTCCCGATAGCGACCGATGGAGTGCCTTACCTACTCCCCCCGTCCGGCCTCGTGTCAAAGGCGTAGCGCAGCCTCTCGGCGATAAGGTTTATATCGGTTTGGGCTTCAACGGACACGCCTACGCCGACAGCAGCTACCTGCACGATTTTTGGTGCTACACCCCTTCCACAGGCGCATGGCAGCGTGTGGCGGACTTTCCGAGCGACAACACCGTTGGCGCAGTCAGTTACGCCTGCAACGGCAAGATTTATATTCTCTATGGGTTTGGCTATGGCTTCACGCGCGAGATTTCGGTCTATGACCCCACTACTGATTCGTGGCAGGTCTATGACGACAACCACCGCCGTGCATTGGCGGCACTCGGTATAGCGGGTGCTACCGTATCGGGACGCACCTATATCGGCACAGGCTTCAATACTCGCAACCTCAGCCAGTGGTACGAGGCGGATTTAGAGCAAGATACATGGACAAAATGCGCTTCTGTGCCCACCGCAGGCCGTCAGGTAGCCACGGCGGTCGGCAACAGCCGCTATATCTACCTTATGGGCGGGCACCATTTCGGTGGCACGCTCACCACGTGGCAATCTTTTTCCGACATTTTGCGTTACGACCCCTCGAAAGACCAGTGGGCGCACTGCGGTTCTATTCCGTGCGGTGCGGCGGAGAGTATGATTGCTTTTGCTATCGGCGAGCGCATCTATTTCGGTTTGGGCGAGGACGCAAACGGCACCATTTTCAACCATCTCTATTCGCTTGAAGACTAATCGCCTCATATTGCCCTTGCTGCTCATGCTGTCGCTTTCCGCCTCAGCGTGGAATGGGTGGCCGCTTCCGATGGCGAACGCCGACAGCGGTCGTGACAGTCTTTTCTATACCCTCAGCCTCTCCGGCGTGGCGTCATCGGGCAAGACTGCTCCGTTTTGGTTGCAGACCAACCGTCATGGCGACATTGCAGCCTCGCCCTATAGCGGCAACCTTACGGCAGGTATCATCAAGCCCGCCACCCGCCCCTGCCGTTGGTTCGACTACGATTTTGCTTTCACGCTCACAGGCCGCTTGCAGAGCCGTACCAACTACATCTGCGCCCCCGAAAATCGCACGGGACAACTCTATTCCAATTTGGCGTACGCCCATGTCCGGCTCTATGTGATTGATCTTACGGCGGGTATTCAGCCCGAGCAGTACGGCAGTCCCGACCCGGAGCTGACGAGTGGCGGCCTGCTCTACTCTGCCAACGCACGCCCCATGCCCGGTATCCGTATCGGCATCGACCGTTGGACGGCTTTTCCGGGGCTATATGGTTATCTCGAAGTGCGTGGCGGGCTGAGCCATCAGTATCTTTTTGATAATGTCTATGTTACGCAGGCTAAGGTGCATCACAAGTGGATTGGTGCGCGTGTCGGCGGGCGTCTTCCCGTCAATTTGAGTTACGAGTTCCACCATGTGGCGCAGTGGGGCGGCTATTCGCCCGTCTATGGTGATTTGGGAAACGATTGGTCGAGTTTCATGGCAGCCGTTTTGGTGCGCTCGGGCGGCTCTATGGCGAACGACCAACTCAACGCACAGGGCAATCACATTGGCAGTCAGTCGCTTACGCTCGATGTCAAGGGCGATGGGTGGCGTGTGAGTGCCTATTGGCAAAATTTGTTTGAGGATGGTCCTATCCGTTTTATCGGTTTTGGTATGAATCCGACCGATGGCCTTTGGGGCGTCAATGTGTCGCAAACCCGTTGGCCTTTTATCAGCGGCTTCACCTACGAGTTTCTCAATACCACCGACCAGTCCGGTCCCTACCACGACCGTGACGGCCTTATCTATGGCGGCAACGACAGCTACTACCGCAATGGGGTCTATCAAAATGGTTGGAACTACCACTACCGCACCATTGGCACGCCTTTCATCACTTCGCCCATTTATAACACCGACGGCACGGTCTACACGCTGAACAATCGGGTGCAGGCGCACTACATTGGATTGAAGGGCGACATCTATGGTTTCCGTTATCGTGTGTTGGGTAGTTTTGTACGCAATTTTGGCAACGATTGCCGAACCACTGCCGAAGCATCTCGCAATACGGGCGTCTTGTTGGAGGTACATAAGCGCGTGGAGCAGGCATGGGGTCTCGAGTTTGGCCTAAGCCTCTCCGCCGACTTCGGCACACAATTCTCCACTTCCCCCACTACCCCCTCCGTTTCTACCCAAGCCACCTATTCCAATTCAACTTTACCCTCCAATGGGTCGAGTGCTGAATCCTCCTCTCGCCGTTCGAGTTCTCAGTTCGGTGTCCTTTTCTCCATCCGTAAGACCGGCCTCCTCACTCGCTGGTAACCCCACACTTCAACTCACACATTAGTTAGCGATTCCCCTTCGCGCGGTTGTGGGTTTGGCAGAGCAGTTGGCAATTCGCTATGTCTGTCGCACCGCCGTGCGACCACGCCGTCACATGGTCGGCGTCCATCTCCGTCAGTTTCC
>CAVKVE010000049.1:0-15372 GCA_963659655.1 Bacteroidaceae bacterium
CCGACGGCTCTACTTTCTTCGGCTCGTTGGTAGTGAACGACTTGGAGCAATTCAAGGCTCAGTCCCAAGCCATCATAGCTAACCGTTACAACACTTGCTTGGACGATGTCCGTTCCAAAGTATACACCCGCGACCTCTTCCTCCGCGACTAACTTGCACGCATGACCAATTCCCAGCGCATCATAGTAAACACTGCGGCACAATATACACGCACTATCATAAATGTGTGCTTGTCCCTATTTTCCACACGCCTTATCCTATCGGCGTTAGGACAGACCGACTACGGTATATACTCTGTTGTGGGAGGTGTGGTGGCTATGTTATCTTTCGTAACCAATGCATTGGTTATTACCACGCAACGCTACCTGTCATTCAACTACGGGAAAGGTGATATGGAAAAGATACGGGCCATCTTCGGCAATAGCATGCTCCTGCACCTTGCCATAGGCGTATTCACAGCAATCATCCTAAGTGCAATGGGTTCATGGGTAGTACACGATATGTTAAATATAGAGGCAGAGCGTATTGGTGCAGCACAAGTAGTCTATTATGCAGCCATACTGATGTTGCTTCTCTCTTTCACAACAGCACCCATCCGAGCATTATTCATCGCACGGGAAAACATAGTGTATATATCTATTATCGATGTATGTGATGGACTGTTCAAACTATTGGGTGCTATTTGGTTATGCCATATCGGATGTGACAGACTGATAGCCTATGCGGGAGTAATGACAGGAATCCTGCTCTTTGAATTCTTGGCATATAGTATCTATTCCGCAGTTCATTTCCCCGAATTTCATTTCCCACGCCTAAGCGAATGGAATCGGCAGTACATAAAAGAACTTAGTGGCTTTGCAGGTTGGACTATCTATTCTGCAGGATGTATTTTGGTGCGTACACAGGGATTAGCAGTACTACTGAATCGTTTTCTTGGCACCATCGTCAATGCAGCCTATGGAATTGCGCTGCAAGTGGCAGGAGCAGTACAGTTTGTATCTTCTTCTATCTTGAATGCCTTCAACCCTCAGATAATGAAAGCAGAAGGTTGTGGCAATCGGGAAAAGATGTTGTTGTTGGCAGAATACGAGAGCAAGTATTCTTTCCTGCTTCTGTCTATGGTAGCTATTCCTTTGGTAGCCGAAATGAATACGGTCTTGTCTCTTTGGTTGGTAGAGGTTCCTCAACAGACGGTTATGTTTTGCCAATATGTTCTAATAGCCGCAGTATGCGATCAAACAACAATCGGTCTAAACGCAGCCAATCAGGCTATAGGAGACATACGCTTGTACTCGCTGCTTCTCAATACGATTAAAGTGCTGACCATCCCTGCAGCCTGGCTCTGTCTTCGTTTGGGATACGATGCCCAATCCACTATGTGGTGTTACCTGGCTTGCGAAGCAATATGCGCTGCAGCACGCATTCCGTTCTTACACATAACGGCTCAACTCAAAATAGGTAAATACATCAAAAATGTTCTTGTACGCTCTGCACTGCCTATCATCGTTATGATAGCCATGAGTATCGCTATCGTAACCTTTGTTGATAGTCCCTTCCGTTTCCTGTTAACAATCATATTAACTATCCTTGCAGGAATAATCTCAGCCCTACTCACCAGCCTCGACCAAAGCGAGAAAGAACTACTACTCCATTACATGCACAAAATCTAATATGGTAGAATATAAATCTCTACATAATAATCAATACGACAGATTTGTATCCTTTTGCATTGCATTACTTGCTACAGGAACAGTTGGTATTGGCTTCATCAATTACTATTTCATTATGGGACTTGTATGTGTTCCATTAATGTTGTATGGCCTTAAAACCATATCGTACACACACAAGATTGCCCCTATCGTTTTATTTATGCTGTTATGGTTTCTATATGCATATATATCCATTATATGGACTCCATTCTGGCGTAATACTATGCGAGAGATTTGGAATTTTAGCTGGTGCATCATCATTTTTGTAGGCATATTTTACGCCATCAAACTATGTAATAACCCAAAAGAGTCAGTATTGAACGGATGGTGTTGGCTAATTCTAATCACACTTTGTATTGCATTATGGGAAGTCATAACAGATTCGCATATTCCTCAATTTGGAGATTTCAACGCAGTAAATCAGAAGGGAGTTGCCACATTATCACATCGCATATACGCAGCTGTCACATACAAGAATCTCAACTCTTATAGTACACTATTGTGTATGGCACTACCAATTCTCTGTTATGGAGTGTTCTGTATGCCACAAAGAATACCATTCATTATAGCTATTTTCGGGGCAAGTATAATATTAGTTATTAATGCATCTCGAGCATCGCTTTTAGCTCTCATTATAGATTTAATTATTCTTCTCATCTTTTATCGAAGAATACATATTAAAAACAAGAAAATTATAACATTATTTCTGATAATAAGTATAGCAATAATTATTTGTACATTTGGAGCATTTATAGTACAAACAGCCATTGCTCGTTTTGCTTATTATGGAGCTGATAACATTTTTGCCGAAAGCAAAGGTGGACGCTACGATTTATGGCGATGCGGACTAAAAGCGTGTATTGATAGCTGGGGATTTGGGCAAGGCATTGGCAGCTTTTATCCCTACTACAAAGAGGCGGGATTCCATATATGTTTTCCACACAACTTAGTAATTGAGTTTGTAATGCAATATGGTATATGGTTATTTATTCCATTCGGATGGTTACTTTTTAATTCATGGCGAACTCTAATTCGTAATAAAGACAACTATATAGATAGGATGTTCGGTTGGATGCTACTATGTAGTTTTATTCCTACAGTAGTTATTGATGATACATATCTCATACATCCCTATGTATGGTTATGGTTGTGCACGCAATTCTGCTTAGCGAATATTTTGCAAGTAGAACACGAATAGCCAAAAGCATTCACATTACCACAGAATAACCACCCATGAAGGTTCTCTATATACTCAATAGCACCACCACAACAGGCGGAGGCAGCAAAGCACTGCTTAATATGCTTTATGGCATTATGCAGTACGGTGTACAGCCTATTGTCGTATGTCCTAATAAGGGTGGTTTATACCATACACTCCAGGAGAACAATATCCCTACTTATTCTTGTTTCTATCGTACCGGCACCTACCCTCCTTTCGATAAACATCGAAAGAATCGACTGCTTTTTATTCCCCGATTCTTTGGACGCCTTCTTGCTAATACTATAGGAACAATACAAGTCTGCAAGATTTGCAAGAAGGAACATCCCGCACTTATTCACACCAATGTATCGGTCACAAATATCGGCTATCAGGCCTCACGCCTATTGCATATTCCCCATATCTGGCACATACGGGAGTATGGTGCATTAGACTTTAACTACTACTACTACTACTGCAGAGGACAACAATTGCACAAATATCAACGCCATAACTCGTACACCATTTGTATCACAAAAGACATCCAATACTACAATCGTTTAGAGAACTCCACCGTTTCAAGAGTAATCTACGATGGTGTCCTGTCTGCAAAAAACATCCACTATACTCCAACCAAACAGCCCTATTTTCTTTTTGTAGGACGCGTAGAAAAAGCTAAGGGGCTTATGCCCTTATTGGAGGCTTATGCCAATTATATTCAACAATGCACACATCCGCTTCCACTACATATTGCAGGAAAAACAAACCAAGATAGTTACCTACAGGAATGTAAAAATATTATACAAAAGAATCGTATAGAAAGCCTTGTTACCTTCTTAGGAGAACGCAAAGATATATTGGCTCTTTATCAAGAAGCCCAAGCACTCATTGTACCATCTTTGTCCGAAGGCTTTGGCTTTATCACCGCCGAAGCAATGTTCTCAGGTTGTCTTGTGGTCGGACACGACATTGCTGGAACCAAAGAACAATTCGACAATGGCCACCAACTTACCGGCAAAGAAATAGGATTGCGTTACAACACCAAAGAACAACTCGTGCAACATTTGTTGGATATCACTGCTGCAACTCACAATGGTTCATATACCGAGGTGTATGAACCAATCATACTTCGCGGACAACAAGTGGTTACCCGCCTCTACACTACCGAGCAAAACGCCAAACAAGTCTATCAATTCTATCAAGATATATGTTCAAACAAGTACTGATATACATCGGTCGCCTTTGGTCATACCTACACCCATTGCGCCTGCGCCGAAATATCAAGGCAGCATACACCTACCTCTATACAGGCTACTATGCTCGCCAAATGAAACAATTCGGCACTAAAAGTCGTATTATACCCACATTAAGCAATTTCTTAGGGGGTAAATATATCAGCATCGGAAGCAACTGCACTTTGCGAAAAGGTTGTATCCTCACCGCATGGGATTCATTTCAAGACCAGCATTTCACACCCATCATCACAATAGGCAACAACTGCTCTATTGGAGACCATTCTCATATCACCGCCATCAATCAAATTATCATTGGCGACAACCTACTGACCGGTCCCAATGTGCTAATCACCGACAATAGTCATGGGCAGAATACGACACTCTCCGAATTGCAAATGGCTCCAAGCCAACGCCTACTCTATTCGAAAGGAGCAGTACATATCGGCAATAATGTTTGGATAGGACAAAATGCCTGCATTATGCCGGGCGTAACCATCGCAGATGGGGTTATCATCGCAGCCAATAGCGTTGTCACCCACGACATTCCCGCTTACTCCGTAGCCGCAGGCGCTCCCGCCAAAGTAATCAAACACATCGAATAGAAATTATCTCGTACAACTCCAACACAATTATGCAAAAAGCCCAAGTAATAGCATTTTACCTTCCCCAGTTCCATCCTTTCAAAGAGAACGACGAATGGTGGGGAAAAGGATATACCGAATGGATTAGTGTCGCACGCGCCCGCAGTCTGTTTCCGGGACATGAGCAACCCAAACTGCCCGGAGAACTCGGTTTCTACGACCTACGCCTGCCGGAAACCCGCGAAGCACAAGCACAACTCGCCCGCGAATATGGTATTGATGGCTTTTGTTACTACTATTATCGCCTTGGCAAAGGGCAGAATCTCATGGACAGACCGCTCAAAGAAGTACTGTCCTCCGGTAAACCCGACTTTCCTTTCATGCTATGTTGGGCGAACCATAGTTGGATGGCAAAGAGTTGGAACAATGCGGACAAAGGCAAGGTAAACGGCAAAATGCTTATCGAGCAGCAGTATGGCGACGAGCAGGACATCCGCGACTACTTCTATGAGGTTCTACCTTACTTCCAAGACCCTCGCTACATCAAAGAAGACGGTTGCCCGTTGTTTGTCATCTACAAGCCGTTAGATGTACCCAATGTCGAGAAATATCTGCAAATATGGAACGATTTAGCCAAAGCCAACGGACTTGCCGGCGTGAAAATCATCGCATACACCGAAGAGAGTAAGTTCGAAACCGAAAAGATATTCGCCAAAGGCTTTACCGAGATGATTTCGTGCCGGATGTATGCCACCATGCACAATCATTCACAAGTCTGGCGCTATATCAATGGCGGACTGCGCAAACTGTTCAAGATTCCCAAGATACTCCGCTACACGAATGTCATTCGTGAAATGGTCACCGACGAAGCCAAAGACGAACGCATTGTGCCGACTATTATGCCCAATTGGGATCATAGCCCGCGTAGTGGTCGCTGGGGTATAATGTGGGTCGGCAGCACACCCCAACTGTTCAAAAAGCATGTCTTGGAGGTATTGGGTAAGGTTCAACACAAAGACAACAAGATGGTCTTTATCAAGTCGTGGAACGAATGGGGCGAAGGCAACTACATGGAGCCCGACCGCAAGTGGCAACGCGCCTATTTGGAAGCCTTCCTCTCCGCCCGCAAAGAGATGAAACTCTAATTCCGATAGCCAATTATCTCCGTCCCTATTCCAAAATTCTTGCCATATTTTCGGAATATAATCCAAAAATATTGCCATATATTTGGAATAGCAAACTTTTCACCCTACCTTTGCAGCGTTTTATACCTACCCACATCATCCATCCATCAAACCAACCAACGAACCATCAATCTATCGCCATCAAACGCCCGCATTCAAAACCCGCCTTATATTAAATAATAATTTAATAATCACAAAACCGAATTCCCCACCTCCTCTCCGTCATATCTCTCTTTACCATCTCTTTGATCACTATATGAGATTCTTATGTCAAACTTATGATATTCTTATGTGATTCTTATGTGATTCATATGAGATTAAGTAATCAACTCCGAATGAATACCGAACCACCTCGGCACCAAACCCAAACAAACCCCGCACAAAAGTACCACCAACCCCACACCAAAAACCACCAAACACCGTCCCAACCACATCCTACAACAGACAATAATAATTACAAATTAAACATTAAAAATTAGAAATTAGAAAAAGATGGCAGAAGTAATTTTAGAAGGCGCTTTTGAGTCCTTGCATGGGAAACTCAGTAAGAAATCCGACATCGTCTTTCGTCAGAAGTCCCCGAAAGTACGGAGTAAGCGCACTATTAGGAAAGGTCCTCAAGAGGCGTACACCATTACGCGCCCTCGCGATTGGAAGAAGAACCCGCCACAGGGCGCAGAACTTGAAAAGATTAACCGTTTTCGAGAGGCGTGCCGCCTGACCTCCGAGCAACTCAACAACCCCAAGACCCGTGCCTATTGGGAGCAACGATTCCAAAACCAACTGCACTATTCCGAGTTGAACACGCCTGATGACTCCACCTCCGGCACCCGAAAGGTGTATACCCAACTTTGGGCATACACCCGTGCCACCATTCTCCGCTAACTCCAACAGCAGTAAGGAGCAGCATTCGGTATATTTTCTTCACAAAAACACCGCCCCCTCTTGCACAATCCATAAAAAAAGTGTACTTTCGTTGCGCTTTTTGGAAAGCGTTGTTTACGGACTATCCTCCTTTCTCGCACGAGTTTTCGAGCGCATACAGGATAAAAACAAGCAATAGACACTATGGAACAGCAAGCAATGCAACTATTCGAGAGTACGCAGGTGCGTATGGTCTGGAACGAAGAAGAAGAGAAGTGGTATTTCTCTATCGCAGACATTGTACAAATTCTCACAGATAGCGAGGATGTAAAACAGTATATTAAGCGTATGCGCACACGAGACCCGGAATTAAATGGCAAGTGGGGTACAATTTGTACCCCTGTTCGGATGCGCACAATGGATGGAAAGTACCGTCAAGTACAAGCCACCGATATGGAAGGGACATTGCGTGTCATTCAATCTATTCCATCTAAAAAGGCAGAGCCGATTAAGCAGTGGTTGGCAGAGGTTGGCAGCAAGCGTATCGACCAGATGATAGACCCGGAACTGACTTTCCAAATGGCGGTCGAGGACTATCGCCGTCAAGGTTATACCGATGAGTGGATAAACGAACGCATGAAGTCTATCATGACCCGCAAGGCACTCACCGATGAGTGGAAACGGGTCGGCATAACCAAAGAGCAGGACTACGCTATTCTGACCAATATCCTCACCAAGGCATGGAGCGGAATGACAACAAGAGAGTACAAGACTTTCAAAGGGCTGACCAAACAAAACTTGCGGGATAATATGACGGGCGTGGAAGTGGCTCTCAACACCTTAGCCGAAGCCTCCACAAGGGAGTTGTCGCGGCAGCGCAACCCAAAGACACTCCAACAGAGCAAGCACATCGCCCAAGACGGTGGCGGAGTCGCCAAAGTAGCACGACAGCAACTCGAAAAGGAATTAGGCAAGTCTATTCTTTCACCACTCAATGCCGAGCAGATAAAACAAATCGAGAACACCCCAATCGATGACACGGAAATACTTCCGGAGAAAACAACAGAAAATAAAGACCAAAATAACATTCCCACACACGATGAATAATGTCCTTATATTTGCAGGCGGTAGCGGTAGTCGCATGAACACCACCAGCCGCCCCAAGCAGTTCCTCCAACTGCATGGCAAAGAGATTATTGTCTATACCCTTGAGAATTTCCAGAACCACCGAGAGATAGACAATATTGTTGTGGCTTGCAAAGCCGATTGGATAGACTATTTGTGGCAATTGGTTGAGAAATACAGCCTTACAAAAGTCCGTTGGATAGTCGAAGGTGGCGAGACGGGACAGATGTCGATATACAATGGATTGGTGGAATTAGAGAAGCACTGCCCTGCCGACTCGATAGTCTTGGTACATGATGGAGTGCGCCCCTTTGCCGGCGAACAACTGATAAGCCGTTGTATAGAGAGTGTGCGGCAGCATGGTTCTGCTATTACGATAGTACCGGCAGTAGAAACTATTGTTACCATCGAGAATGAACAAATAAAAACCATCACCGACCGCAGCAAATGTTTTCTAGCCAAGGCTCCGCAGTGTTTTGTGTTGAGCGACCTCTTGTCTGCGCACCGCCAATCGCAGCAGGATGGTGAAATCAACGCTATCGACTCTGCCTCTATAATGAAAAAATACGGTCATAATCTTTTTACCGTCGAGGGCAGTTACGACAATATCAAAATTACCACTCCTGCCGACTTCTATACTTTTCGGGCTCTCTGTGATGTACACGAAAATCAACAAATATTTGGTTTATAATAACTTATGGAATATCCACAAATCATAGCCGACATCGACGAAGCACTTTCTCAATGTGCTTTTTTGTCCGATTTGGATAATAAGACTGTTCTTATTACAGGAGCATCCGGAATGATAGGCAGTATGATTATCAAGGTCATACAATCCTATAACCGCCGTTACCATACCCATATCCATATCGTGGCTCATGTGCGAAATATCGAGAAAGCCCAAGGCATTCTCTCCGACTATATGGATGACCTGTTAGAATGGGTTGTAGGGGATATTTGTAGTCCTATTGTGTACAACAAACCCGTGGATTATATCATCCATACCGCCAGCACAACAACCTCCAAAGATTTTGTTACCAAACCGGTAGAAACTATCAAAACAACCATCGATGGAACAAACGCCATCCTCTCTTTTGCACGAGAGAAACAAGTGAAGAAATTGGTCTATACCTCTTCGCTTGAAGCGTATGGCATTCCCGACCAATTTGAGGTAGAGGAGAATACGAATGGACATATCGACTGGACGAATGTCCGCAGTTCCTACTCCGAGGGAAAGCGTATGGCTGAATGTCTATGCTGTTCCTATTATGCAGAGTATCAAGTTCCTATTGTTATTGCCCGCTTGGCACAGACATTCGGCGCAGGCTTTGCTCCGACAGACAATCGTGTCTATGCCCAGTTTGCACGCGCAGTCGTACAAGGAGAAGACATCGTTCTACATACACAAGGGAACACCATTCGTGATTATTGTTATCTCACGGATGCCGTGGTGGCACTTCTACTCCTGACAGCCAAAGGCGAAATGGGTGAGATTTATAATATTGCCAACGAAGAAACCACTTGTTCTATTGCAGAGATGGCACAATTGGCAGCCCAACTATCCAACGGGAAAACGCAAGTACAATTTGATATAGCCGATGCGCAGAAGTTTGGTTACAATCCGGAAGTGAGAATCAAACTCATCAGTAAGAAACTGCGTGCCTTAGGTTGGATGCCCCACAATACTCTGCAACAAGCATTAGAAAAATCTATCAATTGGCTGAAACAATGAAATTAGCAGAACTCATCTTGCATTCATCCCTGCCTGTTCGTGAACTGACCGACACCGAAGCCGCTCAACTCAAGCAGGTCTTGCTCGAAATATATAGGGACTTGCTCCGTGCTTGCCAAAAACATGGATTGACGGTTCTTCTTGGCGGTGGCAGTTGTTTAGGCGCAGTGCGTCACAATGGCTTTATCCCATGGGATGATGATTTAGATGTCATGATGCCCCGTGCAGACTACAACCGTCTCCCCGCTATCCTGCGACAAGAATATGGCGACCGTTATACCTGCATAGGTCCTAATACCTCCGAGCATTGCCCGACGCCGTTTATCAAGTTGGGCAAACGAGGCACGGTCTTTACCACTATCTACGACCTACCGGACGCCCAACACGAAATAGCGATTGATATATTCCCTATCGAGAACATCCCGGACAATCACCTCCAGCGCTTGTGGCATGGTTTCTGGCTCAACCTATTGCAGTATATCGCTTTGTGCATCAACCTGTATGAAGGGCGTGCTTGTTATGCTACGCAAGTACTGCGTGCCTCGAAGGAAGGCCGAAGGAAGATTAATCATCGCCTGCGCATTGGGCATATCTGCTCATGGCTTTTCTCTTACTCCCGCCTACATATCTTTTGCGACCGCTTTGCCTCCAAGTATGCCAACCGCCACACACACGATATAACAATCCCAACAGGGCGCGGACATTACTTTGGCGAGATACACCCACGCGAGGACTTTTTCCCGCCCGTAGAGCATACTTTCGAAGACATACAAGCCCCCATCCCGCATAACTACGACGCTTATCTCCGTAAGTTGTATGGCGACTATATGCAAATTCCCCCTGCAGATAAGCGCGAGAAGCACTCCATCGTCAACCTCAAATTCTAAATAGGATAGCAAACACATAGACGCCTCTTGGTATGTGCAAAATTTGCACATACCAAGAAATATCAACAAAATCAAATTACCATTGCCCAAAAATAAAGTATAAATCGCTCTTATTGTGGACACTTGCATATCTCCCCAAAAAGGACTACCTTTGCGGGCAGATTGCAATCGTACATTTTTTTAGGAATCGACAACTATGATAAAACAAGTACAGATTTACAACTACAAATCTATTCGCGAGGCGACAATCGCCCTACAGCCTATCAATATATTGGTGGGCTGTAATGGTGCGGGGAAGAGTAACTTTGTATCTTTCTTCGAGTTGCTCCGCAAGATATATCAGCAACGCTTAGGCGAGTATGTGGTAGAGCATGGTGGAGCGGACAAGTTGTTGTATCATGGTGCGAAAGTGTCGCAGCAGATAGACGGATTGTTCAATTTCGATGATACGAATGCGTTTTTCTTTTCCCTCAAACCGGCAGTGAACAACAAGTTGTTTATTGCCACAACGGGTGACTATTTCAACGCACACTCCGACCATACCCAAGCATATAAACAATTATGGAACCAAACGACTTGGGATAATTCGGTAGAAGAGTCCGAGATTAGTCGGCAAAAAGCATGGCGTGCCGAATATATTAAACAGTTTCTAAACAGTTTTACGGTCTATCATTTCCACGACACAAGTATTACTTCGCCCATGCGGAGATCTTGTTCGGTAGAAGATAACCTGATGCTTCGGCACGATGCAAGCAATTTAGCGGCGTTTCTCTATAAATTGCAGGAAAACACTCCTACCCATTTTGCTATGATAGAAGCCGTTGTCCGTTCAGTAGCACCTTATTTCAAGTGTTTCAATCTTCGTCCGAGCGAACTCTCTCCCTCGCAAATTTCACTCGTGTGGGAAGAAATAGGTTCGGATATGTATCTGGATGCGACCAATCTGTCGGACGGCACATTGCGTTTTATTGCGTTGGCAACTCTTCTTCTGCAACCTGCTCCCCCACAGACTATTGTCATCGATGAGCCGGAATTAGGGCTACACCCATCGGCAATCAATAAGTTGTCGGGTCTTATCAAACGGGCTGCCGCTAATGGTACACAAGTTATTATCGCCACGCAGTCCGTTAATCTGGTAAATAATTTCTCGCCTACCGACATTTTGGTCTCCGAACGGGAAGATGGGCAGAGTATATTCCGGCGGTTGGAGGTAGATAGTCTGGCTGAGTGGTTAGATGCCTATTCTATCGGTACCCTATGGGAGAAAAATGTAATAGGAGGCAGACCATGAAACGGTTGGAAATCATTGTAGAGGGACAAACGGAGCAGGAGTTTGTGAATAGTCTTCTGTCCCCGTATTTCTATGCGCGCGGTACCGGTCATGTTGCACCTATTCTGCTGCGTACGGGAGTTAATGCACGAGGGGGATTTGTCAACTACAAGCACCTCCGAGATGATATATTGCGCAGTCTGCATTCTGCGGATATGGATTTGGTCGTTACTACCTTTGTGGACTTTTTCCGCCTTCCTATGACGAATATGCCTAAGTACGAACAATGGAAAGACGAACGCAACCACGACACGCAAATCCGGTTGATTGAGCAAGCTATCCAAGAGGACATTGCAGACAGCCGCTTTGTTCCCTATATCCAGAAACACGAGTTCGAGGCGTTGATCTTTGCCTCCGACAAAGGCTTTCTGCGATATTACTCCCCCGAACAAGCAGAGGCTCTGCGTCATATCCGTGCGCTATTCCCCAATCCCGAAGACATCAACACTTCGCCCACAGGTGCACCCTCTAAGAGACTGCTAACGATTCTTCCTCAATACGAAAAAATCATTGACGGCAATATCCTTGCATTGGAAGTCGGATTGGAGGCAATGAAAGAGAACTGCCCACATTTCGCCCAATGGCTACATACATTGGAACAACATCTTTGTTGAGTCGATATCCAACCTATGCATAAAATGCACAAGTTCAATTAGCATACAATCCCTAATGGCAACCACCTATCCCGCATATACCGTCTGCATGGGCGTATACAAAAACGACCAACCGGACTTTTTTCGCCTGGCGTTCTTAAGCATGGTGCAGCAGAGCATTGCCCCCGATGAGATACTGCTCATTATCGACGGACCAATAAGCGATGCCTTAGAAACAACTATCCGGCAATTAGAGGCAGAATACCCCATTCTGCGTGTGCATCGCTTTGCCGCGAACTGCGGCCAAGCCGCAGTTCGCGGCGCGGGTATAAATGCTGCACGCAACGCCATTGTGGTATTCATGGATAGCGATGACATCTCTTGTTCCGACCGAGTAGAGAAACAATTAAACTATCTATCCACCCACCCCGATACCGATGTATTAGGCGGACAGATAGAGGAGTTTATCGACACCACCGACCATATTGTCGGCAAACGCATTGTTCCACAGCAGAACGCAGACATCCTTCGTTATATGAAGTCCCGCTGCCCAATGAATATGATGACGACTATGGTTCGTAGAGAGGCCGTCCTGCGTGCCGGCAATTTCCAAGATTGGCACTACGATGAAGACTATTACCTTTGGATTCGGATGGCTTTGGCAGGTGCTCGCTTTGCTAATTTGCCGGACACTTTAGTATATGCACGTGTCGGCAAGGAAATGTACCAACGCCGAGGCGGTTGGCGATATTTCAAGAGTGAGCGCAACCTACAGCGCTATATGCTGCAGCACCGCCTTATCTCCCTCCCACGCTATTGTTACAATGTGCTCGGACGCTTTGTTGTACAAGTGCTAATGACCAACCGGGTACGAGGCTTCGTATTCCAAAAACTATTTAGAGACTGACCCCTATGTTTCTTAAATATCTCTTTGACCGTGTCTGTGCGCTATTGGGTTTGATAATAGTGTCACCTTTGCTGCTTGTCGTGGCGATCTTGATAAAAGTCCGAATGCCCGATGGACCGATACTCTATACCCAAAAGCGTGTCGGCAAGGACGGCAAACTATTCACAATCTACAAGTTCCGCACTATGCGTGTCGGCACCGACCAGTCTTCTGTTTCCGTTGCCGGTGAAAGCCGAATCACTCCCTTAGGAGAAAAACTCCGTCGCTACAAGATAGACGAACTGCCCGAGTTGTGGAATGTGCTGATTGGCGATATGTCCTTTGTTGGTCCTCGTCCTGATGTACCGGGCTATGCTGATTGCCTGACGGGAGATGACTGCCGTATCTTGTGCCTACGCCCCGGGATAACAGGTCCTGCCAGTCTTAAGTACCGCAACGAGGAATATCTTCTTGCGCAGCAGCCTAACCCGCAGGCATATAACGACCAAGTGCTTTTCCCCGACAAGGTACGCCTCAATAAATACTATCTCGACCACTACTCCTTCGCCAAAGACCTGCAAATGATATTCTGCACTATCTTAGGCAAGAATATGTCCTACGCAGGCGAAATTATCTGACAATATGTATTTGTATTTTAGACACACACACTATGTTCCAACAGAATGTACTTTACAAGTAACTAAAGTACGCCCAACAATTCAACATAGTGGGGATTGGAAAGGGAAACTCCATATATTGTTATGGCACTTGTTTGCCATATTGTCCAGAGGGGAGTATTGGCGCTACGAATTAAGAAAAGATAATCGTATGGTTTCGTGTGCAGAAGTCTGCACGCCAAATCCTCAACTTCCCTTTATTGGTAGAGAGAGAGAGAGAGAGAGAGAGAGAGAGAATCGTCGCGCTTACCATATAGGACCATGTATGACTATCCCAGAGGCACGCGGCAATGGGTATTATCCTATGTTGCTGAATGAAATTATGAAAGACCTCGGCACTGACAAAAGTTATTATATGATAGTTCATAGCGACAATTATGCAAGTTTACGAGGTATTGCCAAAGTAGGATTTACACTCATTGGTAAAGGAAAAAAGAATGCTTTGGGGCAATACATAATTACGAACGAAATTATCTGACAATATGGACAATCGTTGGACTAAATATCAAGGCGCACTGCTTTGGACAGGTAATCCCAAAGATACTGCCCCTACCGAGCAAGAAGCGCAAGAAGCACTGCACGAAAGCGGTGCGATGTTCGCCCGTTGGACGAGCCATTGGGATTGTGGCACACCTACCGAATGGTGGTGGTGCATTAAAGACACGCCTCTATATCTCAACACCATTCCTGCAAAACATCGATACAGAATCAATAAGGGAGCGAAATACTTTGATGTACAAATCATCAACCCTACCGATTATGCAGATGATATTTACCGGATTATGGTAGCTGCCTTTGCTGCCTATCCGAAGAAGTACCAACCACATCTGGAATATGAAAGTATCGTTAAGGACATACGAAATTGGCAAAAACAATTCGTTGCGTATGGTGCTTTCGAAAAAGAGTCGCACACACTTTGTGGTTACTTTCTTATCCATGAACATAAAGACCATGCCGAATTAGAAATGCTAAAGGTGATGCCACAATACGAAAAATTAGAAATCAATGCCGCCCTTGTGTATGCCGTAGTTATGCACTACAACGATAGGCTGTCGCCTGATTTCTATTTGGTGGATGGTGAGCGCAATATCAAGCACCAAACTCGCTTCTTCGAATATCTCATTCAGTACTTTGAATTCCGCAAAGCCTACTGCCAACTTCATATAGTCTATTCGCCCAAGATGCACCTATTAGTCAGTCTTTTACATCCTTTTAGGGGGGGGGTACGCCTGTTAGGTAAATTTAACTCATTCTTCTACAATGTCTATTGCGTCCTAAGAATGGAAACCCTCTGCCGCACATTTAGAGAAAAACCGTAAACTATACTTATCGATTTTTCGCAAATATCATAAAGTATACTTTATACAATTA
>CAVKVE010000050.1:0-13752 GCA_963659655.1 Bacteroidaceae bacterium
CTTTGCAGCAGAGACGGAATTTTGTCCATATATCTGACGATTGGGGTCAGACGAAGATTGAACGAAGTTCCGTCTTATTGTTTCCATTGCATCCGGACCTTCCGGATAGAGAATGTCTTCATTTCTTATTGCTTTTTCGACATCACGACCAAATGCCGTTTTAATGTCTGCATACTCTGAGACTCCACTTATTTCGACTTTATTGCTTTCGCTTTTCACATCCATGCCGAGACAAATACTCTTCCCATTCTTTGTCGCCATTGTATATACTCGGTAACTATTGGACTTCCCTGCATAGCGTGTAATAGCCAAAGGCTGATTTACACTTTCCATAACGCGCAACCAATCGGATGTTGACAAATGGTGGTCTGCATTGTCTGTATGAGAGTTGAGATTCACTGTCGATGTACTTGTATAGATATCGCCCTTTATTCCGTATTGTTGGAGCAAATCACCAGCAACCGCAACCTTGAAGTGCGGTTTCTCGCCCTCGTTCAAAGTGCGACCACGCTCAATGAAATCCACAAAACGCCCAAGTTCAGTACCATTTTTCTCATCGTAAGTGCGTACTCTTTTGTGCAACTCTTCCTGTGACAATTCGCTCTGACGTTCGTTCATCATCTCTTGGTGTGTGCTCTCGGAGATAGAGAAACGGATACCATTTTCTTCTGCGATATTGCGGCTGAACGCCATAACATCATTGTACAATTGCGCTACCTCGCCTATGGTGATAGACGGATTATTCACAACTGTTTCTACCTCATCGTGTTTAGCCTCAATCTGCCGTCTTACTTTATCTTTCCGCTCTTCAATCTCTTTGCTTAATTGAGCGTAGGCAGGGTCTTTGTGCATAGCCTCATGCTCCTGCTTGCCCTGCGGTGTATCGGTAAGAGCCGAAACTGCTGCTTGTGTAGGATAGTGTTCTCCCACATAGTCCATCAGTTCTTTGTCTATCTCATCTACGACCGCTTCCGAACCGAGCAGTAGGTTGAGGGGTATTTCGCTAACGCTGTTATCGCTCGCTTTGAGGTCTGCGACTATCTCATCAAACTCCCGTTCCTCCTCTTTGGATTGGAACGATAAAAGTTGTTTGAGTGCGCTCACCTGCTCGTTAAAGCCGAGAGCATTCAATGGGGTGTCGGCTACTGCTTGGGGAGTTTGCTCGTTGGAGCGTTGGGCTTTGTCCCGCAGGTTGGCGTAGCTATCTACGATAAGGCTGCGCACATAGTCGTCGAACTCTTGCTCGGAACGGAAAGTGCCACTTTGCTGTCCGATACCCAACTTATGCAGGGCTTGCTTCACATAGTCGAGCATTGTCTGCCATACCTTTTGCATAGCCGACTGCTCTGCACTTGTTACCTTGCTATTGGCTTCTTGTTCGAGTTCGCCTGCGGATTGTCCTCTACCCAATCGGGAACATTTTCCTTCCCATTTTCTGGCTCATTCGGTTTTTTTTTGCGTATCTTTGTCGGCAGATGACCCCTGAGCAGGAGGATATTGGTCGGAATTGGGCTGACCGAAAAGTGCCTCTTGTTTAGGGGTTATTGTTTCACTTCTGTATATTACTTCTCCATTGAGCGGCAGATGGTTAGGACGGAAAAAATCGTTTTCACTTCTTCTAATCCTATCAATTCACATACATATATTAACCGCTACGCACTGATACAAACAAACTTTAGCACATTTACATTCCCCTTATCAATTCGTTACATCCAACCCATTCCCGAACCACTCCCGAAGGTAGACTTATTGATACCCGATTTTTCCACCTATTATGTCAATAATTCCACCTCTAAACAACCTAAAAATTGTAATTTTGCACTCGTAAAATTATGCACTATTCAACCATGAAAAACAAGTATGCCAAGATAGCATTCTGCTTTGGAATGTTGTTAAGTCTATTCACGCCGGCTGTCATGGCCGACTCTGCCTCCGGCCAATCCACCGAGGGCCGCGATTTCTGGGTTACCTTCCTCCAAGCCGACCAAGCAGCATCCAAAAGCGGCGAATACGCTGGGGCGTATCATACACTCACATTGTCAATATCGGTCTCTGCGCGAACAGACTGTGAAGTGGTTATCGAAAACCCTTATACAACATACACAGAAACAGTTCAGATAGCAGCCAACCAATTAAAAATCATTGATATCTACAAGGGAGACCCACGAGTCAATAACGCCCGAACAGCGATGGGTAATACAGGACATGTATGCTACGCTGTCAATTCCGAAATAGCAGATACCTGCGCCATTCATATAACTGCCACTGCGGACGTTTCGCTCTTTGCTACCAACTATAAGGAGGCTACTTTTGATGCCACCAATGTGCTGCCCACCGCTTCGCTATTAGATAGTTATCTTATTCAAACCTATACACCATCTGACTACAAGGGAGTTAGCAACTCACAAGGTTCACATTTTGCCATTATAGCCACAGAAGACAACACTATCGTTGATTATTGCCCCACTGAAGCAACCGAAGCCTATACCAACTACCTGCAACAATACAATGCTTGGGGTGAAGATGTCTATACTCAATTCCCGGAATACACTCGTTTTAAGAACTACACCATAGGCGACACCCTCAGTAGCGAACCACTCAAGAAAGGACAAGTATTTTATGTTTGGACAGGCAAACAAGATGGCGAAAAGGGAGACCTAAGCGGAACATATATCAAAGCACGCAATGGCAAGAAAATCGCCGTATTCCAAGGTTGCCCTCACACAAGCATTCCGTATCAGATAGCCCAGCGTGACCACATATTTTCGCAGGCCATGCCTACCCAATACTGGGGCAATACCTTTGTTGTTACCGCCTCGGCCACTCGCAAGCGTGACATCATTCGCATTATGGCGCAAAACGATATGACAGAGGTGCGCATCAACGGCGTGCTCAAACACACCATCGATTTCTCCACAGACAAAAAACAATACTGGGAATTCGAGATAGGCAAAGAGTATGGTTCCCTTACCACTCCCGAAGTATCTGACTCAAGTTGCCTCATCGAAACCTCTTGCCCCTGTGCTGTTCACCTATTTATGGTGTCGCAACAATACGATGGCGACAAGAAAAACAACGGCGACCCTGCCATGTTGTGGATTAACCCCATTGAGCAGCAAATCGACCAAGTCACTTTCGCTACCTACCAGAGCTCTAATGGTACGACTTACCACTACACGAATATCGTTACCGACAAGCCGACATTGATGACACTTGATGGCGCCGATATTAGTGCCGATTTCCATCCTGTTACAGGCTCTACTCAGTACTACTTTGCGCAAAAGAGTTTGGGAACTACTGCCGCCACCCATACGCTCAAGAGCAACGGCAGCAAGTTCATCGCCCATGTCTATGGTTTCACTGAGAACGAGAGCTATGGCTACTCCGCCGGCGGTGCCACCAAACCACTGACTCAGACCATCACCATCAATGGTCAGACCTTCTCGCCCGATACGCACAACTTGCTTTGCGGCTCAGATACCATTCCGTTTGGTTGCCATCTCAACTATGAGTTTGAAAAGATTGTCTGGAATTTTGGTGACGGAACCTCTGTCGAGAGTATTGGTCCTGACAGCGTGGCGGACGAAAAGCACTACTATCGCGATGCGGGCGTCTATGAGGCCTATGCATTGATTTACCGTCAGTCCTCTAACCTTTGTGTGGGTCAGAGTGCCATGGATAGTATTCCATTTACGGTCAATATTGGTCGTTTCACATTCTCCGTCGACCATGTGGATATCCCCTGCAAGGTCGAAGGGCAGCCTTTCGAAGGCAAGGTCTACTACAACAATCAGTCCGGTGTAGATATGCACGGCGAGAACGCCACCATCGGTTTTGATGATGCGGCCAAAGAGGCCGGCTTTAAGGATAGCGAGTTGGTTATTGACGAGGGAAACAGTATGTTCAAGATAACCATTCCGGACGATGCCGCCACCGGTGTTGAATATGGAATCCGCATACAAATCGCCTCCGACTGTGGTGACACCGATACCACCCTGCTCTTTATGCTCAATTTCGATAAAGATGTCCTCACCCAGCGATACGGCAATGTGTTAGGTCTTCGCAAAGAGAGTTTCGAGGGCAAAGAGCTGTCCGATTTCCAGTGGTACAACGCCACGGATAGTACTGCCGTAGAGGGTCAAGTCAGCTCTGTGCTGCATCTCTATGATGTCGAAAACACATCTGATGCCTACTATCTCTGTTTCTATATCAACAAGGGCAAATCCGATGAAGTGCAGACCTGCGCCTGCGCCAAGGCCTTTGACCCCGAAAACAAAGGAATGGATCAGTTCGATTCCGACTCCACCATCACCATTTCTTCCCGCACGGCACAGGCAGGCGAACATATTTTTGTCAACGCCAAAGGGGATGCCAAAGCGCAATGGATCAATGTTAATGGAAATATCGTGAGCGAAGAAACTATCCCCGACGGCGGGCGCACCTTAGTTGTTCCGAACGAAGCGGGATTCTATATCCTTCGTGTCACCACCGAAAAGAATGAAGGCCATTTCAAGTCCTTCAAAAAGGAACGTAATTTCAAATTTATCGTTAAGTAAGGACAGCTATGAAAAACATTCTTCGTACTATATTGGTATTTTTCCTTCTCTTAGGATTTTCCACACCTTATACTATAGCCACTGCGGCAGCCGCCCCTGTGACACAGACCGCTGCACAAGACAAGAAGAAAGCAGCTGCACAGAAAGCGGCAGAGAAAAAGAAAAAAGAACAAGCCAAGGCGAAGGCTGCCAAGCAGAAAGAGCAGGCCAAGAAGCAAGCCGAAGCAAACAAGCGAAAAGCAGCTGCCGCCAAAGCCAACGAGAAGAAAAAAGCGACTGCGCAGAAGGAAGCCGAAAAGCAAGCCGAAGAGCGTGCTAAGGCAGCCGCTGAACGCGAAAAAGAGGCTGCCCGCAAACAGGAAGCTCAGCAGAAAGCAGCGCAAGCCAAAGCACAACAGGAGCAAGAGCAGAAGGAAGCCTATTTCAAGCAGCAAGCCGAGTTGGCCAACCCCAAAACAGAAGTCATTAGTTTGATTAACCTTAATGGAAAGGTCGGCTATGCTGCCATGATGGACAAGATGACTGACAATCTGTCTAATGTCAATCGTCCGGGGCAGTTAGAGAGTACCTATCCCTATCAATCGCTCACCGGTGGCCCCGGCGCAGGTCTTTCCGCCACCTACGAGCTGCAATACGGTGCCTTTCGTTTCGAGACAGGACTTGATTTCACTTGGTTGAATTCTCGTTCGGATTATGCCTTTACGCTGAAGCGCGGCAACACCTATTCCGACGACTACACCACCTCTCGCCAGCACTATTCCTACACCACCGATGACCTGCGTGAGGTGCGCAATGTAGGCTATCTCGGTCTGCCTATTATGTTTGGTGCGCAATTTAGTCGCTACTATTTTATGGTGGGTGCCAAGGTTGGTTATGGACTTTTCGGCACATTCTCGCAGAAAGGGCGCTACGATATCACCGTTGAGGATGAGGAGTTGCTTGAGCCGTATGGATTGGGTATCTATGATGTCCCCGCAACCTCCGACCATAAGCTGCAGTTCAAGCAGCCGAGCGTCAGCATCTGCGCCGAGGTAGGACTCGATTTGGACGAGTGGCTGCAAGCACAGCCCGCCAAGAAGAAAAAGCGTGTCAAAGCAGGCGAGCGTCTGCCTTTCGGCAAAGAATATATTCATTATAAGGTCAGCGCTTTCGCCGAGTATGGGGTGCTGAACACCAACTCTCCGAGCGGCAAACTTCCTTTGGCTTTTGAGCAAGGCAATGCACTGGCCACCGATGCCCATTCTATGTTGGCGCTTAGCGGCACCAAGCTCAACAACCTTTTCGTAGGGCTCAAGTTCACCGTACAATTCGAAATTCCGGGCAAGACGCCACGCCCACTTCCTGCACCTGCATCGTATGCCGAAATCAGTTTGTTGGATGCGGATAACGAACAGCCTATTGCCACCTCTACCATCGAAATTATCAATCAAAAGAACGGCAAAACGGCTCTCAAGGAGAAATCAGCTGCCAAAGGCGCATTGCGTCAGCGTGTCAATGTAGGCGACTATTCTATTACGGCCAAGGCGCAGGACTACTATACAGAGGATATTGCGTTCGCTATTGTTGAGCCGGGCACGACCATTCCGGTTGCTATTCGTTTGCGCCACAAACCCGTCTTCCGTGTGCATGTCATCAATGCCGAGAATGGCGAAGCCGTTCCTGCCGCTGTACAAATTCACGAGCGTAATGTAGCCGAAACCGGCTACACGCTCTCCACCGATTCAGCCTCCGGAGCAGCTCGCACTATGTTGGACGAGAGCAAACAGTACACCCTCCATATCGAGCAGATTGGTTACGAACCCTACGACGCCACTATCGCAAGCGTAGGCGACAGTATGCATATCGCATTGACGCCTATCAAGAAGGGCGAGGTCTTTGTCATGAAGAATATGTTCTTTGCTACCAACAAGACCCGCATTCTTTCCTCGTCGGAGGAATCGTTGGAGGCTCTTTATATGTTCTTGGAGCGCAATCCGGAAGTGCGTATCCGCATTATGGGGCATACCGACAATGTAGGTAAGGAAGCAGCTAACCAGCGCCTGTCGGAGGGGCGTGCCGAGGCCATCAGCCACGACCTTATCAAGCGTGGTATTGCTCCCGATCGTATCGAGACCATCGGCTATGGTGAGAGCAAGCCGGTCGATACCAACGACACCGAAGAGGGGCGTCAGAACAACCGCCGTGTAGAAATCGAAATACTATAAACCACCCTATCTTTCCAGTATGCTATCATGCAGGAAAGATAGAATTTAATCGCATACCATTATGAACATACGCAGAATATCTTTCGCATTGTTGCTGTTTGCATCATGCCTATTCAGCCAATCGCTATTTGCCCAAGCCAGCACCGAAGGTAAAGAGTTTTGGGTTGCACTGACTATCGGTCGAGGTCCCAGAGATGCAGACGCTGGTTTCGAGCCCTTTATTTGCGTATCATCCAAGACACACAAAGGAACAGTCACTATCACCAATCCGGTTACTAATTGGACAAAAACTTATACTATACCGACCGGGACGGGTTGGTTAAAGATTAAAGGTATGCCAAACGGCACCGGTGCTACAGAGATTCCTTATGCACAACTATATCCTTTTGACCCATCAATAACAGGACAGCAAAAAGCATCCGGACAAACCTATGATGTGGGACTTAAAGTAACTTGCGATGAAGTTGTATCCGTATTTGCAGCCCTGCGCTATACCAATGCGTTCGATGCAAGCAATATCTTACCTATCACAGCACTGCAGTCGGAATACATCATACAAGATTATCCACCGTATGCCAATGAGTCGCCGACCACATCTTTCTCTAATTTTTGTATCTTAGCTACTGAAGACAACACGCAGGTCGAGATTACTCCAAGTTCCAAAACCTACGATGGAAAACCGGCAGGACAAGCCTACACCATTACCTTACCCAAAGCAGGAAATGTATACTATGTAGTAAGCGAGGAAGGCACTGAGACTGCAAACACAAAAAGTCTTTCCGGGACATACATCAAAGCCAAAAACAACAAGAAAATTGCTGTATTTAATGGCGATATATGTACACGAACCCCTAATACGGTTGCCGCCCGCGATATACACTACGAGCAAGCTATGCCAACCGACTATTGGGGAACAGAATTTGTTATTACCCGCTCTAAAGAAAAAGATGCGAACCGTTTCCGTATCACTGCATTAGAAGATGGCACACAGATTAGCATCAATGGAACCTATTTTGTCACCATCAATGCCCGTGAAACATACGAAATAGAATTGGCGGTAGCCAATGATATGCAAAATACGGATGACTTAGCAGCCAAAAATAAATTTATTGCCGATGCCGTACTAATCACCACCTCTTGTCCTTGCGCAATCTATAGTTATGACACGGGAAATAGTTATAACAGCGATAAACATTCAGAAATATACACAGAGGGTAAAGACAAATTTGGAGATCCCTCCTCTGCATGGGTAAGCCCGGTACAACAAAAAATCAACGATGTCACTTTTGGCGTCATGAATACCGACAAAACCACTCGCCACTTTGTGAACATTGTTGCGCAAACATCCGATGTTAGTACCATCGAACTGAAAGAAATACGCCAAGGACAATATAGTCAGAATTTGCTGAGCAGCAGTGATTTCGTAGTGCTTCAAGGAACCAAATACTCGTATGCACGAAAGGCACTAACCGTAAATGCAGCTAATACCTATAATCTTTCCAGCAAGAAAGGTGGCTTTATAGCCACTATTTACGGAAACGGTGATGATGAATCCTACGCTTATTCCGCAGGTTCTTCCGCCGTCAAGCGAGGCGTATCGGTCAATGGAGAAAACTACACGGAGGACTATATCAGCAGCACGGTCTATTGTATCGGCACACCGATAGAGTTTGACGCTCAGGTGGGTTCGGATGTCATCGATAAGGTCGATTGGGATTTTGGTGACGGCATATCCGTCACCGGCGGCACACCTCAGACCGCCCACACCTACGATTCCCCGGGTTGGTACGATATCACGGCCAATGTGTATGCCCACAAGGAGTGCCCTTACACCACCTACCCTGCCGAGGCAGTGTCTTTCTCGTTCCGTGTTCGCCGTCCCGATACCACTCGTGTAGTCGTTCGTGGCGATTGCAAGCCGTGGGACTACACCGGCAAGCTTCAGGAGATTGACTCCGTGCAGCCCGACGACTGCGCAACCGACAATTTTGAAATTCGGACCATTGTCCATGGTATAGACACCCGCGACACCACCGACCATGGTGAAATCACGGCTCACGATAGTATCCGGATCGAAGAAACGGGCAAGTGGGTCACCTACGATTTTGCTCCGGGCGGCAAGGGAATCTTGAAAGACAGCATCATTTCCACCAACTCCGATGGCTGCCGACACACCCATGTCTATACCTACGATTTGACCATTCTCACCTGCCTCGATATGGAACTTTCGGATGCCGCAGAGCCTATCTGTTCCGACCCGGAGGCGGATGATTCCGAGCGGTATGCCATTCCTTTCACCTACAAGAAAGGTCAAATTAAGCGTGCCACGCTCCTTCTCAATGGCAAACGCATTGAGGCCGAAGCCGACCTTACGGCACAAACCATTTCCGTTCCGCTCAATCAAATTGAGCCGGGCGATTGGAACGCTATTATCGAAGTGTGGGACTCTATTTGCGACCAAACCCTGCTGTTCCCGTACCATTTCGTGGCGTACTACCCAAGTACTATCTTCAAGCAGAAATTTGACAATGTCTTGGCAGTCTATACCACCGCATTCAATGGAGGCTATACTTTCACGGGCTACCAGTGGTATAAGGACGGCGAGCCTATCGAGGGTGCTACTTCTTCTATCTACCACACCACCGAACCGCTCACAGCAGGCTCCAGCTACTATGTGATGCTCACTCGTGCGGATGGATTGGTACTGCCATCGTGCGAGCAGACTATCGCCGAATCAGCCGATGCCAACACGCAATCGGCACCCAAGGCAGAGAAGGTGGTCTACAATCAGCATCTCTATATCAAACTAAACGGCACGCTATTTGATGTATACGGCAATCGAGTCGAATAACCAACACCACACCCCATCATCGCTGTGCGTTTTCATTCGGCTGTCGCTATTCAACTAATTACACCCTGAAGTATGAAGTTTCTCCGACAGAACGGGCTTTTTCTGACCCTTTGCCTACTGCTCATTGTTGCGCTGAGTGTAGCGCTTTGCTACATTCCCAAACCTGAGTTGCACTTGCTTTTGTGCGACCGCCACACCGCAACTCGTGATGTATTCTATAAGTATTACACCCAGGTGGGCGAGTGGTTTCCATATATTGTCTGCGTGGCTCTACTGTTCTACAAAGCAGGTTGGGCTGTTTTCACAACAGCAGGCACGCTGCTGTCCGGTTTGGTTACGCAGATTATCAAGCGTATTGTCAATGCGCCCCGTCCCGTCACCTATTTTGCGGACAACTATCCGGATGTAGTTCTGCCGTTGGTCAATGGTGTCCATGTCAGCCACCACCACTCTTTTCCTTCAGGTCATACCACCACGTTCTTTGCTCTATTCTTTGCCTTGTGTATCATCGGCACGAGCTATATAGCCTATCGCCGTACGCACAAGTCCGCCGCTCAGAATAGCGACAACACACCGCACAACACAAAATCTGTATTGGGCAGTTCCGTTTGGCAGATTCTGTGCTTTATATGTGCTGTGTTGGGGGCTTATTCCCGTATCTACTTGTCGCAGCATTTTGCGGCAGACATTCTTGCCGGTATGTGCGTAGGGATTCTTATCACCGCTCTACTCTATGCTTGCTTGCACCGCTGTATGGGCCAAAAGTGGTGGAATTGGAACCTCTGCTCTCTCAAACGCCACGCCTAATACACCAATAGGAAAGATTCATTCAGCTTTATAGAACACTCGCATACATATAAAAAAGAAGTGCCACGACTCCCTGTCGTGGCACTTCTTTTTGTTCTGCATTGTACCAAACGGCACCAGCTCACGAGGAACAGCCTACCCTATCTTGTGCAGAATAGTCAACCCATCACGCAAGGGCAGAATCACCTGTTCCCATCGTGGGTCTTCGGCCACTTTGTCATTGAAAGCCCGCAATCCTAAGGTCTGTTTGTCTTTGTCGTACGCCGAGTCTATGATGTGTCCGTCCCATAGCGTGTTGTCAGCAAGTACCCAACCGCCCATTGGCACGAGGGGATACACCGCATCTATATAGGCACAATATTCTCGTTTGTCCGCATCGATAAATACCAAGTCGTATGAATAGGGACTGAGAGTCGACACTATCATTTTGGCGTCACCTATACGCAGTTCTATTTTGCGGCAAAGCGGCGACAGCGACAAGTTGTGCCGTATCGTATCTTCCAATTCGTCATTGTGCTCTATAGTCAGCATCGTGCCGTTTTCCCCCAATCCTTCCGCCAGGCAAAGTGCCGAGTATCCCGTAAAGGTTCCCAACTCCAATATCTTGTGCGGGCGAATCATTTGGCTTAGCATCGAAAGTACCCGCCCTTGCACTTGTCCGGAAAGCATGTGCGGATTGAGTACATTCAGATTCGTGTCGTGTGTAATAAACCGTAACGCATCATTTTCGGGCGTTGTGTGCTGCTCTATGTATTCGTTGAGTGTCATATTGATACATTTGGTTGCTAAATTTTATGCAAAAGTACACTTTTACTTGCATATCTCCAAGAAAAGCGGTAATTTTGCAACCCAAAAAGAAATTACAACCGCATTTTATGCCCATTTGAGCGGTTCGGGACGGACATTCCGACAGGGCGCAGAACACTGCGCCGGAGTACAGAAACGCAAAATACTAACAAGAAATTCAATAAAACAATGGAAAAAATTGACGAATTAGACCGTAAGATTCTCGCTATCATTACCCGTAATGCACGCATCCCCTTCAAGGAAGTAGCAGATATGTGTGGTGTGAGCCGTGCGGCCATCCATCAGCGTGTGCAGAAGATGTTCGACAATGGTGTCATCATCGGCTCAGGCTACCAAGTAAATCCTAAAATGTTGGGATATCAGCTTTGCGTATATGTGGGTATCATTCTCACCAAGGCTTCTATGTATAAGGAGGTCAGCACGGCTTTGGAGAACATCCCTGAGGTAGTTGAGTCCCAATTCACGCTGGGTACCTATTCGATGCTCATCAAGTTGTACGCCAAAGACGACCAACACTTGATGGAGTTGTTGAACGCCAAGATTCAGGAGATTCCGGGTGTAGCCAACACCGAGACGCTCACCGCTCTCGACCAGCGCATCAATCGTGGTCTCCCCATCGAGCAGCTTAAGAAATAATTCTCTCACAAGGGACAACCATACTTAAGCAGCAATCGCCCTTAAAAGGCTATCCTATTTAAGAAGCAACCGCCCTAAAGAGACTGTCATATTTAAGAGACAATCGCCCTTAATTAGGTCGTCGTATTTAAGGAATCGTCGTATTTAAGAAACAATAACACTTCTATCCGCAATGGCTCGGGTCATTCCCGAACCATTGCCGAAGGTAGAACATAGATAACCGCACTCAACGCATTAAATTTATATAAACCCGAGTTATATGGAAAGAGTAATCAGTGGAATTCGCCCAACCGGAAACCTACACTTAGGCAACTATTTCGGCGCAGTAAAGAGTTTCGTGCAAATGCAGCACGAGTATGATTGTATGTTCTTTATTGCCGATTGGCATTCGCTGACCACTCACCCGACCCCCGAGAACATCCGTCGTTCGGTTAAAACCATCCTCTCGGAGTATTTGGCTTGCGGTATCGACCCCGAGAAAGCCCCGCTCTATGCACAGAGCGATGTCAAACAGGTATTGGAATTGTACCTTTATTTCAACATGAATACCTATCTCGGTGAGCTGGAGCGTGTTACGAGTTTCAAGGAGAAAGTGCGTCAGAACCCGAACAATGTCAATGCGGGTCTGCTTACCTATCCTACGCTCATGGCAGCCGATATTCTGATGCACAAGGCCGACAAAGTACCTGTAGGCAAAGACCAGGAGCAGAATATGGAAATGGCTCGCCTCTGCGCCCGTCGTTTCAACCGTATCTACGGAGTAGAATACTTCAAGGAACCGGAGTCGTTCTTCTTCAATAAGAAGGCGGTCAAGGTACCCGGGCTGAACGGAACCGGCAAGATGGGCAAATCGGAGGGAAATGCACTCTATCTTTGCGACGATGAGAAGACGATAAAATCGAAGGTAATGAAGGCAGTTACCGATGCAGGACCGAGCCAACTCAATCAAGAGAAGCCCGAGGTGATACAAAATCTCTTCACGCTTATGGAGTTGGTTTCCGAGAAGCAGACCTACGACTACTTCAACGACCAATACAACAACATGACCATCCGCTATGGGGATATGAAAAAGCAGCTGGCAGAGGACATCAATGCTTTCTGTGCCCCGATACGCGAAAAGATATTGGCCTACCAGAGCGACGATGCTTATCTCGATAAGGTACTGCGTGATGGTGCAGAGCGTGCTCGTGTCCGTGCCGAGCAGACCATCGAAGAGGTCCGTGAGATTATCGGATTCCGCAAAGTGTAACCTATTCCAACCTCTCAAGGATTAGAAAAACGGAACGACAACACTCTCATTTAGGGAGAAATACAAATTAGAATCAGTGTATAAGCGCATATTCATAATAGTTTTGTTCTTGTCGGTATGCTTGGGCGTATCGGTGCAGGCAGACGACTATATTGACGATGTATATTATTGGGAAACAACAGGTGCCTCGTCGGATGAGTATGCTTCTGATAACCAAACAAATACAGAACAAGAGAACTATAGCGAAGAAGAAGTGCCCGAACTCTTGCTCTATACCTACCAAACCGATGCGTACAACCCCGGCGAGTTTACCCATGCTGTGATTACTTTTGTCGAAGATAGTACGCTCAACCAGGCCACGCAAGTGCGTGCCATTATCCATCGCTATTAGATGATGAAACACCGTCTTGTCATAGTATGTCTGTCGTTGCTCGCCTTGGCGGGTAGCACGCTTGCGCAAGATACGCAACGCCTCAGCGAGCAATCGCTTACGGGGACGGCACGCTATGTGGGTATGGGTGGCGCGATGACGGCAGTCGGAGGCGACCCTTCGGCGGTGAAAGACAACCCTGCGGGTTTAGGTGTCTATCGGCGTATGGAAATTATGCTTACGCTCGACGGACAATACGACCGCACCCGCCA
>CAVKVE010000050.1:13987-15307 GCA_963659655.1 Bacteroidaceae bacterium
ACCGACCTGCAGCCTGATTACCGTTGGGAGGATAGCAATGTCGGTTGGCTCAGCCTCTTGGGATATGACACATACCTTATAAACCCGAAGGACTCCCGAAGCAAGGAGTGGGTTTCCTGCTTGACAGAAGGTGAAACAGTAAACAATCAACTTGTCCTTAACGAGTCCGGCTATAGCAATCAATACGCCCTCGATTGGGCAATGAACATATCCAACCGCTGGTATGTCGGCGCAGGTGTACACCTCCAGTCCTTACAACTCAGCCGCACCTACACATATCGTGAGACATTCTCTAAGGGAGGATACTTGATCAATAGCAGCGAGGTACTATTCACAGGGTTGGGAGCCAATGCTACTATCGGTGTACTGTGCCACCCCATACGGGATTTGCGTATCGGTGCCTCGTTCCAAACGCCGAGTATATCCTCCGTTTCGATAAGCAACTCGGGAACGATGAGCAGTGCTGTGCAAGATTCGCTCCATAGCAGCAGTACGCCTACCAACACCACATCGGGTGTGCGTATCCATGTTCCCCTGCGTACGAGTTTCGGCTTGGCATGGCAATGGGGACAATACGGATTGCTTTCGGCGCAGTACGACTATGCACATAGCAGTGATATGGATGATATCCACTCGCTGCGATTGGGAGTAGAGGTGGTGCCGATTAGTCGCTTGTATCTCAATGCGGGCTATGTCTATCAGTCTACATTCGGAAAGCAGAGTACCATGGCAATAGGAGAGACTTCGGTGCGCACAGATACCGACTTTCAGAATCTCCTGCGTACGCAGTACATCAGCCTCGGCGTCGGCTATCGAGGACGGCGAATGATAGCCCAAGTAGCCTATCAGTTTGCCATGCAGCGTATCGATTGGTATGCTCACGAAGCAGCCACCGCCTACGATATGCGTACCCAAACCCACCGCATAGTCCTATCCATAGGCTGGCACACTGCTAATTAAGAATTAAGAATTATGAATTAAGAATTAACGCACATAGTGGATGGCTAACTTGCAATTACAAATTACGCATTGTGCATTATAGCAAGCAGCCAATTAAAAATTACACATTAAAATACACGGTGCCGTATAGTACAGAGACCGGAAAACTCAACAAATACAAATTACCGGGGTAAATGCCTAACCGATGGCGTGCCGACACTTGCCTGCGATGACGCTATAGTGAGTAGCAGCAGGGTAGAGATAACAACTGTAGCAACAATATAGTCGAGCGGCGAAGGAGTCGGATTACAAAGGGACAGGTACACCTCAAATCCTATTCTTAGGAGTTTTCTCGAGCAAGGATACTATACGGCACTTTTT
>CAVKVE010000051.1:0-6415 GCA_963659655.1 Bacteroidaceae bacterium
TAATTCATAATTACCACTCAGGCTCCTCTCTCGGCGAGCTGTTGCTTCACGAACTTCACTAATGTGTCTATGGCCACCTTGTTGTGTCCGCCTTGCGGAATGATCAGGTCTGCATAGCGTTTGCAGGGCTCAATAAACTGCTCGTGCATAGGTTTCAGCACGCGTTGATAGCGCTCCATCACAGCCTCTGCCGTACGCCCACGCTCCACCACGTCACGCTGCATGACGCGAATCAATCGGTCGTCAGCGTCGGCATCCACAAACAGTTTCAGGTCCATTTGTTGACGCAGTTTCTTGTCGCTCAGTGCCATAATTCCTTCCACTATCACCACCTCTTTGGGTTCGATATGGATGGTTTCGGGCTGACGGGTGCAGGTCAGGTAGTCGTAGATAGGTTGTTCTATCGCTTCCCCATGGTGCAATTGTTCGATGTGTTTTGCCAGCAGGGGCCACTCAAACGCATCGGGGTGGTCAAAGTTGATGTTCTGTCGTTCCTCGACAGGCACATGGCTTGAATCTTTGTAATAGGAGTCTTGTGGGATTACCACTACTTCGCCTTTCGGAAGACGCTCAACGAGTTTTTTCACCACCGTAGTTTTACCCGAGCCGGTGCCGCCCGCAATGCCGATAATGAACATAGAGAGTATGTTTGTTTTCGGGCTACAAAGGTAAAACTTTTTTGCGAACTACACAAATGAAACCTATCGAAAAACAAATTAAGAACAAAAGAGTTATCTTACATATTATACGCAAAAAAGCCGCCTAATACACAATTAGACGGCTTTTTTGTATGAAACTATAGATTACTCAGCGATCTCTACGCCAAGAGCATTATACTTAACGCCATTGCGTACAATCACTACTTGACCGAGTTCTGCATCGTACATTTTAACTGCCTTTGCCGATACTTCTGTATTCTCAATTGCAGTAGGAGCCGAATAAGAAACGATATAACTTCCGGTAGTAAACTCGTAAGTACCATTGAAGTTAACCAATTTACCATAAACGATTACCTCACCACCAACTGCGATCGCATCTTCTGATGTAAATTTAGTATTATCAAGACCATAACCACGATAAACGGTCAAGTCCTTTACATTATCAGTAATAACATAAGTTGCATTACCATAGCTAGTACTAATCTCTGTAATAGTCTTAATCGTGCCCTTTACATAATACTTAGAAGAAAGCCCCTTGTCTGCTGCGATAAGGTCATTAGCCTCTGTTACAGTAAACGCTGTTTCCTTTGTATTAACAAGTGCATACTCTACCTTAGATTCGAACGATTTGTCACCTCCCTTTATCGCAATAGCACGAACGGTAGTTGTAGCACTAATCTCAATTGGTTCGCTATAAGTAAGAGCAGCATCCAACGAAGGATCTGTACCATCAAGAGTATATTTGATAGTAGCCCCCTCTGTTGTACAACTGATTGTCAAATTGAACGCCTTGGTGAATGTATTATCCGTCACTGCGCCTTCTGCAGGAGCAAATACAGGAGCCTCCACAGCTTGTGCTACTGCATCATAAGTAATAACAATAGTTGTTGCACGAACCTGATCACTTGTAGCCTCAAAGCTTACAGTTTCTGCAGAGCCTTCCCATGTACCTATTTTCCCGGAATAGGAGTAACCGGTTTGAGCTGCAAAACAACCAGGACCATATTGCTTAGTATCATCATCCGTACAATTAAAAACTATCTTTGACATTTTACCGACAGTAGAAGTAATTGTCAATGTTTGTTTTTTGTATACTCTAAATTGTGAACCATTTGCAAGCGAACCCTTAGTCACATTCAATGTAATACCATTCTTTGTTAAACTTGCCGGTTGGGTAACAGCAGTATCACCTTTATCTACCGTTGCATCAAATGTGAGAACCTTAGTCTCTGCAAACATAGCTACACTCAAGCATGCAGCCAATGCCAATGAGAAAATTTTCTTCATAATGAGAAAAATGTTTTAGTTGTTATAATTATTTTTTGATAGTAAGTCCACCAATGTATCAAACGACAAAAATGGGAATAAGAGAAACATTCTCAAATACGGCATCTGTATGCATATATTATCCCCAAAAGATGCTGCAAAGTTACAGCAACTTTCTGACATGAGCAAATAAATCCCCGTGAATTTTCTGTTAATATTCCCCATTTCAATCCCCACAAATCTACATATCACAGGCTTTGCTCATTGTTTTTGTACTATCACTTGCGGAAGTGCCTAAATACTCTTGACAGCAGCGTCAGTGCAATCGTCCCCTGCCCTATCTTGGGCATTATCAGGCTCATAATGTTACCGAACCGCTGCACCTTTACCCAGCGTGCCTGCCATAGTTTGCGCACATCGCCGAGTTCTGCATTCAGTGCTTGCTCCTGTTTGCGTGCTTTGCGTTCTAATCGCACACGCTCGCTCTCTATTTGGTCAAGCGAGTGAAGGCTATTCATATCAATCATCCTGCGCCTCCTTTTCCGTTTCATTGTCATGAGCGAACAAGATAGCACTCAGTGCGCTCACCACAGGGTTGATAAACAGTCGTTTGCGGAACACGATGGCCAGTATCAGCTGCAGCAGGAATACCGCACCCATTATCAAGCAAGCCGCCCACATCGGCACCCATTGCGCCAGCACAAACACCAATGCCAGTGCCACAAAGGCTAACATCGTGAATACCAGCAGGATGGACACTAACGCCATCAGCACCAAGCCGAATATCCGGCTCAGTTTTTCCAATAGCGACAGCCGCAGCAAGTCATACCTTGTGTTCAGGTATGCCTTGCATTCGGCTATCAGTTTCTGCCATTGCGCATCATCCATAGTTATGCCTCTTCGTGGTTATCGTCTTCGGCTATTTCATCCACCACCGCACGAATATCCGCATCCGGCAATATATCTTTTACCTTTGCTATCACACGGTCAACCAGTGCCTGCAGTTCCTCTTTGTTGAGATGGCTGTATTTTTCACGCACGATACGCTCTACCCGTGCCCGAAATGCTTCCACTTTCTCTTTGTCGGTCGTAGCCAATAGTGCGGCTACCGTTCCTACTACTGCTCCACCTACGAAAGCAGCAAATACTTTTCCAAAATCTGCCATAGTTATTTGATTTTTAAGGGTTAATACTTATTACCATTGCTGTCGCAAAAGTCGTGCCAACTGCTTGGACTATGCGTTTTGGAATATGCGATTAAACTCACGCGGCACAGGCGTCTCAAAATGAACCGTTTTTTCGGTGGCGGGATGAATAAATTCCAGCACCCTTGCATGCAGACAGAGTCGGTCAATCGGCGAGTGTTCATTTCCGTGTCCGTATTTTCGGTCGCCCACTACGGGATGCCCAACCGAGGCCAAATGTACTCGGATTTGGTTCGTGCGCCCGGTTTCCAAATTCAGCTCCACCAACGAATAAACATGTCCATCCTCTTTCGGGGCAGATTCACGCACCACATTATAGTTTGTGATGGCTATCTGTCCGCCGTCATCGGTCGGCGACGAATACACCACCGCATTGCGTTTGTCCTCCGTCAGCCAAGTCGTTATTTTTCCCTCCGCTTGTTCAAAATGTCCGTCAGCCACGGCGATGTAGGTGCGTTTCGTTACCAGCTGCCGCCAATAGGTACGCATATATTGTTGCAGTTCAGGGGTTTTCGCAAACACGAGCAGCCCGCTCGTTTCTCGGTCCAATCGATGCACCGTGTATATTCCGGCCCGCTGATTTTGCCGATGCACATAGTCTTTCAGTATCGAGAAAGCCGTCGTTTCCGTAGAGCCCGGATAGGTGGGTACCGTCAGCAATCCTTGCTTCTTTTCCACCACTATCAGCGACTCGTCTTCATACACGATTCGCAGTTTCGGGTGTTTCAGTTCTATATTGCCTCGTCCGCTGGCGACCACCACTTGGTCGCCTTTGTGCAGCGGAGTGTCATGGCGTGTCTGTATCGAGCCGTTCACCGTCACGCGACGCTGTCCGAGCATCTGTTTCACGCTCGTTTTTGCCATTCCGCCCATCTTCGTTTGCAGAAAAGTCAGCAATTCCCCGTCCGCATCCACACGGAATGAAGTATCTTGTTTCAGTTTGTACATATTCGGTTTATTAAGTTACAATGTATTATGCGTTTCCTCCTTTTGCGGCATTATGCATCCGAACCCATGCTACCAACGCCGAACCATTAACGAGCAAGAACACCGTAAATAGCACAAGAGAGAACATATTATTAACCAGTATATAGAATACCATCCCACTCAGTCCGTAGAGCACCCACCATATCCATGCGTCTATCTTTCTGTATATCAGCCAGTAGTTAGCTATAGTGGATGAAGCTATCATCACGCCGCTGCATAGCTTGAGCAGCACATTCTCTCCCCACGCATTGTGTTGCAGCACCCGTGTACAGAGCGCATAGTCAGCCACGATTATCAATAGCGCCACTATGTAAGTACCCGCAGCAGCCCACCCGTGCAGGTATTGCGGCACAAATTTCTCCGTCTGCTTCGAGTTGTTCTCCGCCGCTTTCCACGATAGTATCGATTTGGTCATAAACGGAGCGAACACTCCTAACTGCAGCACGACCAAGTCGTAGTTCCCCTGCAAGAAGAATTGGGTAGCCAAGAGTGCCGACATCAGAATTCCCCCATAGAAGCCGGTGTAATTCTGCGGATTTTTGATGGTCAGCACATAGCCTACCCCCACCACGCTCGCAGGAATTCCCACGCAGAATGCAGCGTTGTCCCATTGCAGCAGCGTACCTCGCAGGGCAGGAAAAAGCCATTCCACTCCATATAAAACACCCAATAGCCCACCAAACAACAGCACGGACAGCCCCATCTTCCGCCCGAATTCTCGCCACAATGCCCCTGCTCCACTATTCATATTGCTATTGTTGTTCATATTTATACCCTGTTCCTTATCTGTATTTCTTCTCAATTTGCCCACAAAGATACTTCTTTTTTGCCAAATACACAATCCCTATCGTTCAGCACGCATGGGGTTGTGGAGGAAATCTTCGTAGGTCAGCCGAATACCATCCTCCAATTCAGTGCGGTAGGTCCACCCGAGCGCCGTTGCTTTCGATACATCCAGCAGTTTTCGCGGCGTACCGTTTGGACGGGTAGTGTCCCATTCAATGCGTCCCGTATAGCCAACCACTTTCGCTACCAGTTCTGTCAATTGTCTAATACTCAGTTCTTTGCCTGTACCTGCATTGACGGTCTCGTTGCCCGAGTAGTGGTTCATCAGGAAAACGCACAAGTTCGCCAGGTCATCCACATAGAGGAACTCCCGCAGCGGAGACCCATCGCCCCAACAGGTGACGCACTCTGCCCCACTCTCTTTCGCTTCGTGGAAGCGGCGTATCAGCGCAGGCAGCACATGCGAGTGTTCCGGATGATAGTTGTCGTTCGGACCATAGAGGTTTGTAGGCATTACAGAAATATAGTCCGTTCCGTATTGCCGGTTGAGAAACTCACAGTATTTGAGCCCCGATATTTTCGCCAGCGCATACGCTTCGTTGGTCTTTTCGAGCGCACCCGTCAGCAAGCAATCCTCCGTCATCGGCTGCGGTGCCAAGCGGGGATAGATACAACTCGACCCAAGAAACTCCAGTTTTTTACAGTCGTTCTGCCAAGCTGCATGAATCACATTCATCTCAAGAATCATGTTGTCGTACATAAAGTCGGCGAGTGCGCTTTCGTTAGCCACTATTCCACCAACCTTGGCAGCAGCCAGAAACACATATTCCGGTTTCTCTTCACGGAAGAATTGTTCCACGGCCTCTTGTCGGCAAAGGTCCAATTCTTTGTGCGTGCGAGTAACGATATTGGTATACCCTTGCCGCTGCAATTCCCGAACGATTGCGCTACCAACCATGCCGCGGTGCCCCGCCACATATATCTTACTGTTCTTTTCCATATCAATAGCTCATTTTATTCGATACATTATTATATTAGATACATCTGCTGTATTGGATACATCTGTTTTCATTAGGTACATCTGCGTATTGGATACATCTGTTTTCATTAGGTACACCTATTTTATAAAGTATACATATATAAACCATCCATATCCACCTAACCACAAATGCAATTCTGCTGCAAAGTTAGCAAAAATGTTTGGAGAAACAATCAAATAGCGTAGCAAAGTTCAATTTTTCGGCGTAATAGTCAATTTTCACGCAGGCAACGGTTTAGTTCCTCGGCAGAACCATTATCATTGAATACAGGTTGAACATAGAACGAATTACCTGCATAGGACAAGCCGATTAACAGTTAATAACCAATAGTTAACCATTAACAATCAACCTGCAAACACGAGTCACCTACGGGTCACCTACGAGTCAGCTACATAGCAACATCCTCTCTTTTCCAATTAAAATAGATAAAGTTTTTCTCGGCAGTGCTTTGGTCCAAGTGTCCGACCGCTTT
>CAVKVE010000051.1:6487-10960 GCA_963659655.1 Bacteroidaceae bacterium
ATAATAAAAGTTCCGTGTCTGATTAACCAAACACGGAACTTTTACTATACTACAAGGTTTTTGCAAGGTTTTACCCTTTTCAAATGTACCCAAAATGCACCCTATTTGTACTCTGTTTGCCCTTTGCTGACGGGGCATTGGTAGCAGAATGGTATATGTAGGCATACAAAAAAGGAAACAAGGTACTTCGATTAACTCGTAAGTACCTTGTTTCCAATAGTTTATATTATGTGGTCTCACTAGGGCTTGAACCTAGGACCCCCTGATTATGAGTCAGGTGCTACTAACCAACTGAGCTATGAGACCAACGCGCGTCAACGCGCATTTATTACTACAAATATAGTGCCAAACACGCACAAACAGCACTATAATCAAGCATTTATTCGGCTTTTCCGAGTTATTTGGCAATCCTAATTAAAGAGTTGCTTGGGTACTTGCGGACTTAGTTACTTGCTGCGGAGGAGCTTGAGGCACTCGTCCTTCGTGATGTTGCGCTGCTCCTCAGTAAGCTGAGGGATGTAAATCTTCTCACCGGACAACAAGTTGTTCGGGCTAGAGATTACATTACGGTTCGATTGATAAATATATACCCAGCAGTGCGTATTGCCATAATACTTGCGAGCCAACTTAGAGAGCGTCGTTTCTGCGTCAATCGTCTCGGTAGCGATGGCCCAGTCGGGAGTATCATCGCTGCGCTCTATGATGGCCGTCTGCGCATGGCTGACCTGCTGCTTCTCGGAGCATTCTTCTATCAAGCGGTCAAATTCCTCCTTCGTAACCAAACGAATCTCAGCACGACGGTTCGCCGCATAAGCAGCCTTCTTGCCCGACTTCGGTACGATAATACCACGGCCGCACGATGCGATATGGTCTGCAGGCACTCCGTACTCATTGGTAAGCTCGTTGGCTACACGAGCGGAACGCGCATCACCCAAAACGGTATTGACACCCAGCGAGCCGGTATTGTCGCAATAGCCATAGATGAAGGCATACAGAGTGGTATCCCGATCCATGCGGGCTGCTACCTGTTGAATAGCTATGATGGCATCGTCATCCAAGTTGGACTTTGCATGCTCGAAATAAACATACGAGTAGTCCTCCTGACGGGGAGCCTCAACCACCGTATTGATTTCCTTATCACGATAGATAACGGTATCACGATAGATAATGATAACGGTATCACGGCCACGCGATGCTAAGTCGTTCTTGGCAATCTGCTGATTGACGATGTCCTTATTCGGTATATTGCGGACGTGGGTCTTATGAACGGCGTCAATCTTGTAGCGCAAGGTCATGGTGACATCGACAATACCGTCGTTGTTGGTGCTGGCACCGTTAATCAACTTGCCGTTGTTCATAACCGGGTAGCGGCCATCCACATCATCCTTGGTATAATAAGCGTATTCGCCACGAATACCTAAGGCAATGCTTCGGGAAAGGTTGAATTCTACATCCACGCCAATGTTCACATAAGGCAGTGCCGAATACTTGTCTTGCGACATAGCTTCCGCATTGGCTGTATTGCCCTTGGTGTCTGCCGAATAGTAGGTAGAATTGCGATAGAAGCCGCAGCCACCTCCCGCAAGCAGGTTGATAGACGCCAACTTGGTGGGCAACTTAGGCGCAAAACCGCTCAACAAGTCGATGGTGAGGTAGGCACCTGCCTTGTGCATATAGCCCTTGAGCAGAATATCGGCATTGTTGGCACTGGCATCTACATCGCCCGTAACACGATAGTTGTCAAACATATAGTTTACCCCCAAGCCCAAGAACGGCGTAAAGGTGTATTCTACGCCCAGACCGACAGCCGGTGCATAGACAGGATGCTTCATCTCGGAACGATAGTCACCGTCAAACGAGTTGAAACCTGCATTAAGAATCAAAGACCAGTGAGAAGTCTCGGTAGCGATAGATGTGTTCTGCGCCACATTCCATGGGTGAGCGCCCTTCGGTGTGTCTGTGGATTCGGCATGAGCAAACACAGTTGGCAAAAAGAGAATAGCCAACGACGCATAAAGAATTTTCTTGTACATTGTTATGATATAGCTATAAATTTCGGATTATTGAGCCAATAAAACAAACTTTTACACAAAAATATCCGCATAGCGATACACTATACAGAACTAATGGTTTCGGTTTTGAACTGCAAAGGTACTACATTTTGACGGAACAGCCAAAAAAAAAGGTAAAAAATTTGGTTTTTTATGACTATTATTGCATATCTGCGAATATCTTCTTACCTTTGCGCACATTAAGCGGCAACAGAATTTAATAACCACATATAAACAAAACATTTATGGATATTCTACAAAAAATGCTTGAGCGCGCTCAGGCAAATCCACAACGAATCGTACTGCCAGAAGGCGATGAACCCCGTACATTGGAGGCAGCAAACATCATTCTCAAAGACAAAATTGCGAACCTGATTCTGGTCGGAAACCCCGACACCATTCATAAGATGGCACAAGAGAACGGGTACGAATATATCAAAAACGCCACTATCATTGATCCCGAAAACGACCCGAAGATGCCGGTTTATGCAAACTTGCTCTACGAACTGCGTAAGGCAAAGGGTATGACCGAGGACGAGGCTGCCAAGAAAGCAAAAGACCCATTGTACTTGGGCTGCTTGATGATAAAGAACGGCGATGCAGACGGCGAGCTGGCCGGCGCACGCGGCACAACCGCTGACACCATCCGCCCTGCATTCCAAATTCTAAAAACCAAACCGGGCGTATCGATTGTATCGGGCGCATTCTTGATGTTCACTCCTGCCAAACAACTCGGCGAGGGCGGATTCCTTATCTTTGCAGACTGCGCCGTGAACCCCTGCCCCGATGCACAACAGCTGGCACAAATCGCTATCTCGACGGCTGAGACCGCTCGCACATTAGGCGGATTTGAGCCGAAAGTGGCTATGCTGTCGTTCTCAACCAAGGGCTCGGCAAAGCACGAATTGGTAGATATGGTAACCGAGGCTACCCGCATTGCAAAAGAGTTGGCACCCAACCTCGACATAGACGGCGAACTGCAAGCAGACGCCGCGCTGGTAGAGAAAGTGGCTGCCACCAAGGCTCCGGGCTCGAGCGTAGCCGGCAAAGCCAATGTATTGGTATTCCCTGACCTGCAGGCCGGCAACATCGGCTACAAGTTGGTAGAGCGTTTCTCCGGTGCTGATGCGGTAGGTCCTATCCTGCAAGGTATCGCTGCTCCGGTGAACGACCTGAGCCGTGGCTGCAAAGTACAAGACATCGTACAAATGGTTATCATTACTGCCAACCAAGCAATTAAATAAAAAATGAAGATATTAGTTCTAAACTGCGGTAGCAGCAGTATCAAGTACAAGTTGTTCAACATGGACAACAAGACCGTAATGGCACAAGGCGGCGTGGAGAAAATCGGACTGCCCGACTCGTTCCTGCAAGTGAAGTTGCCCAACGGAGAGAAAGTGAAAATCGAAAAGGCTATGCCCGAACATACCATTGGTATTCAGTTGATTCTGGACACACTGGTGGATGAGAAACTCGGCTGCATCAAAGACCTGAAGGAGATAAACGCTGTCGGACACCGCGTGGTGCACGGCGGAGAGCAATTCAACAAATCGGTACTTATCACACCGGAGGTAAAGGAGATGATTGTGAAGTGCGCCGAACTGGCACCGCTGCACAACCCTGCTAACCTGAAAGGTATTGAGGCCATCGAGAAGACGCTGCCCGGCGTACCGCAAGTAGCAGTATTCGACACCGCATTCCACCAGACCATGCCGGAATACGCCTACATGTATGCCCTGCCGTACGAGCTCTACGAGAAATACGCTATCCGCCGCTACGGCTTCCACGGAACAAGCCATCGCTATGTGTCGGCTCGCGTGTGCGAATACCTCGGCGTAAAAGCAGAGGGCAAGAAGATTGTGACGGCACACATCGGCAACGGCGGCTCTTGCGCTGCTGTACTCAACGGAAAATCGGTGGATACCTCGATGGGATTGACCCCCGTAGAGGGACTGATGATGGGTACGCGTGCCGGCGACCTCGACCTCGGTGCAGCTACTTATATTATGGATAAGGAACACCTGACGACCGCAGAGTTCAACAACCTTGTCAATAAGAAATCGGGTCTGATGGGCGTGAGCGGCGTATCGAGCGACGCGCGCGACATTGACGCTGCCATCAAAGAGGGCAACCACCGTGCTGACCTCGCACGACAGATGTTTATCTACCGCGTGAAGAAATATATCGGTGCATACGCTGCTGCCATGAACGGCGTGGATATCATCGTATTCACGGGCGGTATCGGCGAGAACGACGCTTACATCCGTGGCGAGATAGCCAAAGGCTTTACCTATCTGGGCGCTGAACTCGACGAGGCAAAGAACGCAGGCATCCATGGCGACGAGGCAGTTATCTCGACCCCGAACAGCAAGGTGACTATTTGCGTCATCCCGACCGATGAGGAACTGATGATTGCCGGCGA